>NZ_JQKG01000003.1 GCF_000745915.1 Deinococcus misasensis DSM 22328 | reverse complement strand
ATGGTCGTCTACAGATCACCTTTGTAGAAGGCCTGGCAGAGAACCTCTATGTCAATGTAAGGGGTTATGGTCAGGATCCTGATTTCGCGGCTGACTGGCCATTGGCACCGTTCAGCCGGGGGGAGGTAGAATCGCTGCTTCTGGATCGGGAATTGCTGTGGTTTGAGGACCACCGACCTGTGACAGAGGAAGCAGATCTGGTGCTGACGTCAGGTGTAAGTGCCATGTTTCATGAGGGACAGTTATTCCGCTGGAATATGGGGACCTGGGAACAAAAGAGGGTCAAACTTTTCCAGCAGTTTTTCGGCCTCTGAACCGTCCAAAACTTCATCAAATTCCCCAAGGGTCAATAATGTGGATGCTAAAAATTCTGGTTCAATTCTTTTCGCATGGACCGATCACAACCAAACATGAAAAATCCATGGGTGGATGGATCCAGACCATCAAACCCTCTCCTTTCTGTGTGATGCGTTGAGAAACAAACTTGAAGTTCCCAGAAAACCATCAATGAGGGCAAGAATGCGTCTGAAACGTCATGGATTGAACCCGCCACTCCAAGCGAGATTACACAATTGGCACTTATAAATCACTTACGAATTTCAGAGAATTCTTTCATTTTACAGTCCTGAACAGAAAGAACCGGACACTTGCAAGTGTCCGATTCTGGTTGAAACCTTCTATGCTTCTGCAGGATGGTCTTGCATGAGCCTGCTGTTCATTTCCACCACCCAATCTGTACCACTGGAAGGCAGAAAGACACCTTCAATTTTGCACTTTTGTTCGAGGTGTTCTTGAACATCCAGAGCAATCTGGTACTTGGATTCGATGCCATACATTCTCGATTTTGCATCGTAGGCAATCACCAGCAAACCCACTTTTTCAGTCATCTGGTGTTTGATCTGGTGAAAGTAATTTTTTGCTCGGGTGGGTTCGAGGTCTGGAAACACCTGCGAGAGGATGCTTTGCAAAGAAGCCTTTTTGTTGAGCAAAAGAAAAACGATCAGTTCCAGGGTCTTGCTGAGGGGAAGTTTCAAATCACGACCATTGTACTGAATGCGCTCTGCATTGATGGTGGTGATGCGGATCTCATTAGAGGTGACCACAGGAATGATACCAGGGTATTTCAGGTTGATGAAATCAAAGACCTCTTCAATAAAAATCCAATCTTCATAGCTGCTATCGCACATTTCATTTGCAATCATGAAGCCCACCAGTTTTTCAACCGCAGATTCAAATTTTTCAGGAAAATGCTTTCTCATGACTTCACAACGATACATGTAAACCCTCAAAAGCTCCAAAGTATGACCTGTTCCCTCAAAAACACTCAAGGCTTCATCTGAAGCTTTCAATGATTCTGCCGGAGAAAGCGAATCATCCATGTAGGAAATGTAGCATTTCAAAAGCCCATCATACAATTCATGACCAGTGTGCCTTTGCATTTTTTGAAGCATGGTTTTCATTTTATGGTGTAAATTTAACTTATGGTAAACCATGGCAAGATATCCATAGGTATTAAAAGTATAATTTTTCATCACATGTTTAACTGCCAAATCGGAAGCTTCCTCAAAATATGGCCGAGCTTCTTTGACTTGTCCATAACAAAGTAGAATTCTTCCCAAGGAAATATTGGAGTCAATTTTATGCTGAATGCTTGGACTGTGTTCACGAACTTCCATGGCCGTATCCCAAACTCCATCCAGACGGGCATAGTCCAGAAATGACATGATTTTTAGAAGCTTGATATGAAATCTGTACTGGGTTTTGCATATCTCTTCAGCACGAGACAAATAATAAGCATTTCTTTCTTTATCATTTGTAACACCATAAAGTAGTCCATACATCAATAAAATATCAGGTGCATAAAATGGGAATTCTGGAGCACATTGAATGATCTGCCAAGCCTTTTCAATCTGGTTGATGGCTTCATCCATTTCATTGTTCAGTGAATGAATCGAACTCAAAATGCGATGCCACAAGGCTTGGTTGTATCGATCAAACCCCGAGACATCCAGAGTTGCCATCTCCTGCTGCAGTTTTTCTGTTTTGCCCATGACATTGTAAAGCCGCACCAGATCAATTCGGGCTTCTTGGCATCCCATTTCCAGAGCTTTCAAAGCGTGTTCATAGGCCAATTCTCTGTTGCCCAGAGCCAGATGGCACAGGCCCACAAAACGTTCTTCCAGAGCGTCAGGTTTGTGCAGAGAGGCATACCATTGGCATCCCAGTTCATGCTCAGACAACAAATAACACAATTGGGTGGTGCTTCTGGGCACAAAATCTGGTTTGATGCTGATGGCTTGATCGTAAAGTTCACCAATCGATCTTTGAAGCTGTTGCATGAAGACCCCTTTGCATGCTGAATTTCAAGTGTGGATGTCATTCATCCGTTTTGTGTTTTTTCTGAATGAAACTGTGGACATGATGGTGACCACACCTTGTCGAAGTTCCTCAAACGGGCAAGCTTCGCACGGTCCTTTGATCCTTACAGCATGAATCAATTTACCAAAAACCAAAAAATCACACCACCAAATTGTTCATCACGAAAAACGGCAGTGCAAGACATCACATGCAGTGCTCCAAACATCTCGATCTCCCACAAAAACCCACCAAAAACACTTGCATGAGGATTTGAAAAACACGAAAACCAATTTCAATTTGTTTCAGTTCTGCATGCAAAAATGGCCCATCCCAGCCTGAGGTTCTGGTCATGTGAACAAAACCTCAGCTGTCCACAGAGCATTGGTGGGGTCTTTTTAAAAGGATCCCCACCCTGCTGCCAATTGGGGCTTTGATACTCACAGGATGCGTCTCCTCTTGCTTGGCTCACCAGAAGGTGCTTCCTCCTCCCACCACAGGCGCATCCCAAAGTGCATCCCAAGGAATAACGTTATTCTTCAAGAAAATTCCGTCTGATGAACCTTTTTCTGATGCAAATCCAGATCAGATGAATCACCTGAATCAAACCCCTCTGCTTCAACCCGAGGGAATCTTTTACGGGCCTGTGCTGGCCCGCTCAATCAAGGTTCCAGAGAGCATCACCCGCACCGCTGGACGCTCAGGGTCCATCAGGCGATACAGCACCAGATCCACCGCCCATTGGCCCATGCTGCGGTAATCTACCCGAATGGTGCTGAGGGGAACCGTGGCCTGTGCTGCACCCAATTCATCGTCATGACCGATGATTTTCAGGTCCTCTGGAATCCGCACCCCTGCAGCCAGCAGGCTTTGCATCAGGCCCAGAGCCGAGGCATCGTTTCCAATGAACACCCCTCCGATGTCTGAAAGATGCTCCAGCACCCAAGGGGCTGCCCTCTGGCCTTCCTGAAACCCGAGGGTGTGTTCATGGTTCAGGGGATGAATCAGGTGAGGGGTGAGGCGTTTCATTCGGCGCAAGGCTTCGGTGGCCCCCCTTCCCCGTTCTCGAAAGCTGTAATTGTGGTGGGGTCCAATGATCACGGCAATGCCTTTTTCGGGTGGGACCACTTCGCAGAGGTGGCGCACCGCCAGCATGCCCGAGTGCTCGTTGTCGGTCAAGACCCGATCATGGCAGTCATCTTCAATGTCCACCAGCACCACTGGAGCCTCTGGATAAGCATTCAGAGGCATCTGGTCAAAGGCCGATTGCCCGAGCACCACCACCCCATAAGGGGCAGGATCGTGGGGCGAACGCACCAGAGACACCCGGAGTTTCAGGTGGCGTGCCCTCTGGGCAATGCTGCCATAAAGCTGTGAAAAAAATGGACGTTGTTCGGCTCCGTCGTCGCCATGCAAGAGCAACTCGGTCCTCGGGTGGAAAGCCAGCGAGAAGTATCCCACCTGCTGGGCTGCCCGCATCACCCGCTGACGGGTTTCATCGGAAGGGCCTTTGTCTCCGCGCATCACCCTTGAGACGGTGGCGATGGACACCCCTGCTGCTTCGGCAATGGGACCGTACTTGTAGCGCATGACCGATTGTTGCATGGGCAAAAAGACCTCGCAAGAAGTTTGCAAAATTGTTGCAAGCCTGCACCTGATGTGGGTCTTCTCAGGGTGCTGGGTTGCCCATGCTCACCTTTGTGGACCTCCGAAGGCCCTCAGGCTGAAAAACCTTGCATAAAACCTTACATGGTCTTGATGGATCCATTTTTCGCCAGAGCTGTTTCCATGTTCATGGCCCTCTGACCCTCAACATGAGCTTTTGTCTTCTGCGGGGCAAAATCTTCAAAAGCACCGTTCCATCCAGAACCTCCAGAGGACCTTCGGAGGTCCAAGCTTCATGGATGTGCAACAGGGCCGAGGACAATTTGGCCGTCACATCGGCATTGCTGGCATTGAGGAGGGTCAATTCCAGCACCCCATCCCCTGTCTTGCAAAGTTGCAACACCAGCACCGGGCTTTCAGGCAAATGCAGCAACGTGCCCCCCTCTGGCAAGACAGGGGATGCAGGTTCATGCAAGTGTTGCACCAGAGGTCTGGCATGCAAGGCGTCCTGTCCAAACCGGTGCGAGGCACCCTCATCAAAAGGACCTGCATAAGGAAGCAACCTGTAACGGGCCGTCAGCATGGATGAAGGAAACGGCTGGAAGTTGGTTTCCCAGAAGTTTCCATACAGCCAAGACAGCAAAGTGGGGTTTCCCAGTTCAAAGGTTTGCAGGTTGCGACCAAAATGAAAACCACCCAGTTGCACCATCGGATTGTCCGGCAATGCCACCCGCATGCCCCGAGCATCCCCCTGAAAATCCAGCCAGTCTTGCACTGTGAAAAAATCCCGACAGGTCAGGGGCAACTGGTCCAGCTCTGGACGGGTGGGGGTCTGGGCCATGTTCAGGACCACTTGTGCGCTGGGCAAAGCAAAAGGAAACATCAGGTACACGTTCTGAGGGTGGCTGTCTTGGTGCAACACCAGTTCGGTTTCCAGTTCGATCCAGTCTGCGTGGTCTGGCAGGAACACCCTCTGGGCAAAATGGGAGGCGGCCGGATGTTCCAGCACCTGTTCGATGGTGGTGCCCAGAGCATTGCGGTACACCTGATGCTGCAACACCCGGCTGTCCTGATTGCGCCTGGCGACCCAGTGTTCCTGCCATCCTCTGGGATTCTGGACGGTGGTGCCCCAGTCCATGTCATTCACGAGTTGGCGGGGCCATGGATGCCCACGGTCTGCGACCTCCTCGTGCATCAGGCGAAAAAGTGCAGTGTCCGAAGGGTCAACCCATTCGCACTGCAGCGCCTTGTCTTGCCATGACAGGATGCCTCCCTGTTGAACATCAAAATGCAAGGTGTGGCGGTGGTTGGACACGGTTTGATCCTGAGAAACCGTCGATGTTTCGAAGTGAAGCACACTGGAACGGGGCACCACCCTGTACCCGCAAGCTGGAACCGTCACAGGAGACAGCACAAAACCCAGATTTCCCCCGAGGTGCGTCTGGTTCTGCCCGGTCCACATCTGGGTGGGCCAGTCGTAATGCCCCTGAAAGTGCCTTGTGGCGGTGGTGTTCTGTGCATCTCCTCTGGGTTGCAAGGTCTGGTATGGCACCTTTCCTGAAACAACCCGCTCGAAAGGCAATGGATTGAACACCAGCAGGTCCTCTGGACTGGAACGGGCCACCTCCTGCGAAAAATCCCCCAGAGCATCCCGTTCCAGCATCAAACTCAGGCTGCGTCCCTCGTAAGCCGCATGGAATTTGTGGTTCTTCTGGGAGAGGGCATCATCGGTGTCTGGCGTGCCAATCCCGCAATCCGCACCCCAGGTGTGTTCTCCAAACAGGTTGACCTGCTGCCAGGCACGGGTGCGGTAACGTTCAAAACTTTGCCCGGCCCAGCGTGTCCTGAACATGCCATTTCGCGTTTTCGCCTCTGGTGTCAGGGCATGCACCACATCTGCACGGTACAACCTTGCCCGGTTCTGACGGTCGATGGCGGTCTCTCTGGGGGTGGACACACACCCGAAATTCCAGAAATCGGTCCAGTCTCCACGCAAAGTTTGCAAACGGTCACGGTGCTGGCCGACCTCCTGCCAGAACATCCTCGGGGTGGCCAGAACCACCTTCAGGTCATGCCTCTCTTCATTCCAGAGCTTTGCAAACCGGGCATAATCCACGTGCACAGAAGCGTTGTCTCCGTAGGGATGCTCTCCTTGCACCATCAAGAAGGGCAAAGGGCAATCGATCTTCTGCAGGTGCTGTTCGATCTGGGGCAACCACTGCTGAAACCTTTCGGTGGTGGCGTCTGCCAGACCGAACTCTTTGGCCTTGCCATACGCCCAGCCATTGAAGGCCAGCAAGGTGCGACCACTCGGGGCCTGCCAGTCAAACACCCACGGTCTGGGATCTGGCGCACCTCCGAAATGGTGGTTGATGGCCATCGAAAACCCCGAGATGCCGTGGTCCAGCAAGAGGTCTGCCAGAGCCCAGTTGTGCCCGTTCACATCGCAATTCATGGCAGAGGTGATGGTGAGGCCGTACTGGTTGCGCAGGATTTCAAGGCACTTCAGGCTTTCTGCGTACTGCACCTGATCGTAAAGGGGGGTGATGTTCAGGGGCATGGCGGTCACTTCCAGCAAACCTTTTTGCTCCAGCCTCTGGAACCGCTGGATGTCTGCTGGACTGGCATTTTGCAGCCAGCGCATCAGGGGCCAGGTGGCCTCCACCGTCCAGCGAAAACGGCTTTCAAAAGGGTGGTGCTCGAAGTGCTCGGCGGCATTCAGGGCATCGTCCAGAAACCTCTGGTGCAACTCCCACACCAGAGGTTGATCGAGGGTGAAACCGATGTCGGTGTGGCTGTGGTGAACCACATAAAGGGTGTTGAGGTTGGGCATGGAAGGGTCCTTTCTGCAGCGCAGGCTCTGGTTTCCATGGTGGAACACCCCTCAAAAACAAGCAATTTTTCTGCAAAATTTTTGCAAACAGGGATCACAGGGTGTTGATGTGCACCCGACTGTTGATGCGCCTGTATGCCACCGGGGTCATGCCCTGCTGCCTTTTGAACAACCGCCGAAAATACCCAGTGTCTTCAAAACCGCACTTCAAAGCCACCTGATCCACACTGAACGCTGTTTCTGCCAGCAGACGAGCAGCCATGTGCAAACGTGCCCGGTGAAGGCTTTCCGTCAGGGTCATCCCATACACCCCCCGGTAAAGCCGCCCGAGGTAATCGGGGTTGGATTTCAATTCTCGGGCGATCCACTGGGTGGACAGGTGTTTTTCATGAAACCTGGACTGGATGATCCGGTGGGCCTGATCTGCCAGAGGCACAGCCTGCTTCGCAAGCAAAGGGGGTCTTGCCAGTTCAAGCAGCATCAATTGCACCAGCAACGCCCCTGAGAGACCCATTTCACCAGAAGTTTCCTGATCGTCCAGAAAACGCCGGAACAGTTGAATCAGATGCTCTGGTCTGGACACCCGGCCATGGCTGGGAAGGGTCAGGTGGGTCACAGGCGTTTGAGGTGGCGCTCCCTGCATGGAGAAATGCACCCAGTAGAATTGCAGGTCTGCAGGGTAATCATGTGTGCCTGCATGCCTCTGGTGGGGACGCAAAAGCAGGTACTCTCCAGTCTGCACGGTGTACGGGGTGCCACCTTCTCGCATGGCCAGTTTTCCCTGCACCACGAAAATCAGATCGAAAGTGTCGATGGTGCGGTCCGGGTGCCGCCCATATCCCGGACTGACAAAAAGGCCAGCATTGAAAGCGGTCAAGGTGCTGGTGAAATCCAGAGCGATCAAAAGTCCTCCTGCGAAAAGTCGGAATTGTCCTGTTTTTTGAAGTTTACCTCATCTTGTGGGGCTTTCTGTGTTGTGGGATCATGCTGGAGAACTGCTGTTTGTATCTGATCCTCTCCCAAAAGCCATTTCCGGTTCTGTCTTCCTGCATCAAGTGCAGCAAGAAGGCGTGCTGGTTTTGGGTTCAGAAAGGCCCCATGACTGTCAAAACACCTTTGCCTGCCTTGACACCCGTTTCCTTCTCTCAGGTGAGCCTTCAGGACCGTTTCTGGTCTGTGAGGCAGAACGTCAACCGTGAAGCCACCCTGCCTTCCCAGCACCAGAAGTTGCAGGAGGTCGGTGCAATCGATGCCCTGAAACTCGAACCCCGAGCCCGCAAGTGGCCTACTGGGAACCATCCGGTCACTCCGCAGATGTGGTGGGATTCTGACACCGCCAAGTGGCTTGAAGCCGCAAGTTACACCCTTTCAACCCACCCGGATTCGGCTCTGGAACAGCAGGTGGATGACCTGATCCAGCGGCTCGCAGATGCACAGCAGCAAGATGGCTACCTGAACACCTTCTTCACGGCCATTGAACCTGAGAACAAGCTCAGGAACGAAAGGGATTTCCATGAACTGTACTGCTCTGGGCACCTGCTGGAAGCGGCCGTGGCCCACCATCAGGCCACAGGGAAAACCTCTTTTCTGGACATCATGGAGAAAAACATCCGGTACTGGATGACCGTGTACGGCCCAAATGAAGGCCAGAGGCGCGGTTATCCTGGCCATCAGGTGATCGAGATGGCTCTGGTGAAACTGTACCGGGTGACAGGTCAGCAAGCATATCTAAATTTTGCCAAGTACTTTGTGGATGAGCGGGGCCAGCGACCCCTGTACTTTGAACTGGAAGCCCAAAAGCGTGGCGAGGACCCTGCAGGATGGAACCCCGAGTACAGTCAGGCCCACCTGCCCGTGCGCGAACAGACCAAGGTGGTGGGTCATGCGGTGAGGGCGATGTACCTGTATTCCGCCATGGCCGACCTTGCACAGGAAACCAAAGATTCCAGTTTGCTGCACGCCTGCGAAACACTCTGGGACGACCTGACCTTACACCGCATGTACGTCACTGGAGGCTTGGGCTCCTCGATGACCAATGAAGGCATGACTTTCGATTATGACCTGCCCAACGACACCGCTTACGCAGAAACCTGCGCAGCCATTGGACTGGTGTTCTGGGCACAGCGCATGGCCAACCTCACCCTGGACAGCAAATACACCGATGTGCTGGAACGGGCACTGTACAACGGGGTGCTCAGTGGGGTGTCTATGGATGGGGTGCATTACTTTTACGACAATCCTCTGGAAGCCCACGGAGACAAAAACCGCTGGAGTTGGCATGTGTGCCCCTGCTGCCCACCCAATGTCACAAGGCTGTTGGCCTCTCTGGGAGAGTACATTTATGGACAGGCCAGAGAACACATCGCCATCCACCTGTACTTGGGCAGTGAGGCCAGTTTCACGTTCAAAAACCAGCAGGTGAAACTCAGGCAGGAGACCGATTTTCCATGGGATGAACAGGTCAACATCTCCCTTGAGACCGAAACCCCTCTGGAATTCACCCTGAGCTTGCGCATTCCAGAGTACGCTGGGAACCCCACCCTGACGGTCAATGGTGAGAATGTGGCTCTGGAAACCGTGAAGGTCTACGTGCATCTGAAGCGCGTTTGGGAAAAGCAGAGCCAGTTGGTGCTGGATTTGCCGCTTCCGGTGCATGAAGTGCATGCCCATCCTGCGGTCAGGCAAGACGCTGGACTGGTGGCCTTGCAAAGGGGTCCCATCGTGTACTGCTTTGAAAGGATCGATGTGAATGCTCCCTTGCACACGGTCAAGTTGACTTCTGGCAGTGCCTTTCAAGCGAAATTCAAGCCCAATTTGCTGGGAGGTGTGGTGGTGCTGGAAGGCGAAGCCCTGCTGGAAGATCTGGAAGGGCACTCGGGTCTGTACAGCTTTCAGAAACACAACCGCTGGATTTCAAAGACGGTGCAAGCCGTGCCTTATGCCCTCTGGAACCACCGGGGCCGCGGAGAAATGCGGGTGTGGATGCGGAGTTGAAAGATGATGGCTGAGGGGAGGTGCTTTCCCCGAGGTCCTGAATCCCCTTGAATCACATCTCTGGCACCTGTGGTTGGTCCATCTTCCCATTTGATGGATATGGGGCATTTCGAACATCACACGAATCTGTTTTTTGCGTATTATGTTTTTATCGTATTTTTATGCTACCATTTCGGTATGGATAACGCTGATGCCATGCTCCGCAAAGCCGGACTGATGAGCGCTCACGTTGCGCTTTTCAACCGCATGAACGCCCTCCGTCAAATGCTCTTCCTTGCCGAAGTTCTGGATGAACGGCAAGCCAGTGCTGCTCTGGTGCGCGCCAACACCATCACCACCATTGGTCCCAGCACCAGTGAAGAAAACAAAGTCACCAGTGCCCGAGGTCGCACCGCCGACGCCGAAACCTGCTACAGCACTCTGGCAGACCTGAAAGGCCACCCCGCAGAGGTTTATGCCGTCACCACCCCAGAGCTCAAAGCCCTGAACGCAGCAGCCATCGAGGCCCTGAAAGCCAGCGATGAACTTGCCGCATTTGCAGCCACTCTGGGCAAACTGGACGGAGACGCTGCGGAAACGTCCAAACGTTCACGCCAGCAGGCTGAGGCTGCTCCTCAGGCTTCTTGAGAGGAAGGCTCTAGAACCCCAAAGGGAGCTCATGTTTTATATCAGTTTGATTGAGGCATAAAAAAGCCAGACTGGTACAGTCAATCTGCTATGAACCTCTGTCCGTCTGGCAAAACACCAGCATACCTTAACTGTACTCTGGGGCTATTCGGGGCTTTGTGAATAACAGGGCACAGATTCATCACGGATGAGATTCAAATGAGAATTACTTTGAGCTGGCATATCGATGCATAGCCTATAGTGGAATCAGAAATGCAGAATCTCCTCGACCGTCTTGTCCCGCTGTCGATGGCAATAGAAGAAGGCTACTGCCATCTCATCCTCGAAGCTGTTAAATCTACCGATGATACGCTGGAGATGACTTTATGGATTACCAGTCAGGAGGACCACTTGCCAACCGTGGATGAGAAGTGGTCCATTCTGGCTGAAGGGGTCGTTGACCACCATCTCTACCTTGGCATCTGTGAGGATATTTCCACCCTTGAAGAACAACACCCCCGGATCGATTTATTGTCCTCTGACTGGAAAGATTTATACATTGCCAGCAACATTGAAGATGTCCCCAAATTTCTGGGTGACTGGCTCCTGGCCCACAACGAGCAAAAGTTTGGTCCGTTTGGCCATTTCGGACCCTATTCTCTCCAGGCTACAGGAGCCAGACTGTTCGCCAGTGGGCCACAAGAATTGATGCAAGACTATTTTGATGTGGCTGAACAGCATGGATTGCGTCCCACTTTGCTTCCTGGCTACAATCCCAGGGCATATCAGACCAAGGGCAAGCGGCTTTTGCTTCTCAATTTCTCTGGAGAAGAAAGCTGGCAAATGAGGTCCTTTGTCGTGGCCACGTCATTTCAGGCTGCCCTGAAAATTTAGATTTGCAAGTGGTTGGATCAGGGATCCCTGCAGCCAATTTGCCTTACTGAACATCGAAAACAAGAGCTATGGAGCTTAAGAGCCTCAGCAACCAAGGCCCTGATGGCAGGTACGGTTTGCTCTGGTACATCCAGATCAGACTTGAGTCGAAGGGTCTGTAAAAACAATAAAGCCACGATACAAAGGACTGCATGATGACGCAGGCCATACCAGAAACGTCCTTCAAAATGGCTGAGCCCAACCTCCTGCTTCAGTTCCCGGTGACTGAGTTCACAGGCCCAGCGCTTCTTCAAAACCTCCACCAGCACCTGCAGAGAAGTGAACTCTGGCAGGTTGCACACGTAATACTTTTTTTCTGAGCCTCGATCTTCCCCGACGATCCAGGCCCGTTCCCCAGGCAGATGACACATATAGCCATTCTTTTGACCGTCTGCCAAACACACATAACAGGCAGCGAATCTCCCCATCAAAGGTCCTTTGGTCCCCTGTCGCCAGACCACATGATGCCAGGTTTCTCTGGCCAGCACGTCTTCGATGGTCTCCCGGCCGTGACTTGCAGAAGGGTACTTGGGAGGGCGTCCGGTTGCAGGAGCGATCAGGGGCAGAATTTCGACCTCTTTGGGATAGACCTTTTGGGTTCTGGGCACCCCCACCGACCATTTCAAGCCTCTGAGGGTCAGTTCGTGTCGGAATTGCGCATTGGCTCCGTAGGCAGCGTCTGCCAGCACCACCCCAAAGGTCAAAAGGTCTTTGAGTTGATCCAACTCTTCCAGGGCCAGCTGCCACTTGGGTTTGAACTCCTGGTCAGCAGAAGGAATTTTAGCCTTCTGGCAACGCTCTAGGTCTTCGGTCCACTCCCTGGGCAAAAACAGTCGCAGGGCTACAGGAACGGAGATCTCATCTCTGGCGAGGGTGAGCGAAACCAAGCACTGGCAGTTCGTCAACTTTCCTACCTGGCCTGAATATTGTCGGGCTACACCCACAGAATGTCGACCAAATTTGGTGAGGCAGGTGTCATCGATGATTAAAACAGCTCGCTCTCCACCGAGCAGCTGATCTGCCTTTTTGGCAAGCAGACGTTGCAAGGGTTCTGTTTTCCACTGGCTGTCCGTGATGAAGTGCTGGATACAGTCTGCTTTCCCCGGTGCAACCAGTTCTGAGAGAGGCTGCATGCTTTTTCGGTGTGCAGGACTGCAGAGCCCCTGAATGTAGGTGGCTGCCCAGTGCCTTTGGGCTTTGTAGGCGTAGAGGGTCTCAAAGTCTTGAAACCACTGAGGAAAATGACTGGACCAGTGAGGAAAAAAGTGTCTCATTCCTCATTTTGCGCCTCCGTCCAAAGGTCTCCCTGAATACCCCCAAAGTACAGTTAAAGTGCGTTTGAAAAGTATCTCAGATGTCAAAAATCTGCATTTCAAGTCGATCTGGCCAGTCTGCGAACCATCAGCCGAATCATAACCTCGAAAATCACATTTTCTGATGTCTCCAGAAGCTTTTTGTAGTCCTTCGCCAGACGCTTGGATTTGCCCAGCCAGGCAAAAGTTCTTTCCACCACCCAGTGACGTTTCAACACCACAAAACCCTCCGGAATATCCAGCAAGGGTAGAGGATTCCCCGCCTTCACCCAGGTGGCTTTCGGACCACTCCACCCTTGCTGAACAATCTCCAGGGTCCATCCCAGATGGGTTTTGACCTCCTTGACCAGTTTGCCCTTATAGCCCTGGTCTGCCCAGACATGTTGCATCCGGGGAAAAACCACATTCAGTCCATTCAAAACCTTGATGGTACCATAACGGTCATGCACATTGGCTTTGTGAACGTAAACTTTCTTGATCAGGCCCAAAGTGTCGACCAGGATATGCCTTTTACGACCACTGACCTTTTTACCCCTGTCATCGCCTCTGGGGGAAGAAGCGGCTCCAGGATCTTCCACTCTGCATCGGTGAGACTGCTGGAATCATCCACAATCAAGCCATCAGAACTACGGAGGCGGGTGGTCCCAGAGGCTTTTTAAACGCACTTTAGAATAAGTTGCCCTCTATAGAGGGCAACTTATTCTAAAGTGCGTTACTTGTCAAAAATCTTCCAATAGATCAATATAAATACATTTACCATTTTTTGATCCTAAGCCATATGAGCCATTGTGATCGCTACAAATATATCCGGTACCCATAAATACTCCATCTTCGGTTCTCAAATTATCATAAAGTTTGTATTTTTCTTTTGCAAATCCCAAGTACCAGCTCAGCCTGTTCATTTCCGCATTCTCTGGCAAAATCCAACCACTCCATCCCGAATGCGCCACATTGTCTTGACTAAGAATATGAGAAATAAACGAGTAAACACTCACAAACTGGGAATTCTCATGATATGCCCCAATCCTAAGTTTGTATACAGGGATAATTGAAACTGGAATTGGAGAGAAAACCGATGAATCCATTACGCTTCTAGATTGGCTCATGCTACTCCATTCCAAAATGGCTTGTGCATTTCCCAATGGATGTTGGTACTGCAATTCAATGGGATATTTTACGCCAGCTTTCAACGTTATAGTTCCAGTCGCAACAGAAAGTGGAGCATCCCATTGATCAATCACCGTTTTACCATTGACCAACAAACGCATGCCTGAACCACCAGTGAAATAGAAGGTATACTGTTCTGAGTAGGAAGGTGTAATGCTCCCACTCCAACGGATGCTGTACGTCTCAGGGGAAATGAACGGTGCAGGGCTGTACCCACCCCAGTTGAAGTTGATTTGGGAATCCAATCGCTCCACACGCTTCCCAGTAAAGTCAGGATTGTCAAAATACTCTGCTTTCAAACCCTGTTGCGTTTCTGTGAAAGTTGCTCCAGAGAACACTGTTGCAGCAGGTTGAATCACCGAAAACCATTGCTGGCTTCCAGACTCCGGTGCAAAGGTCTTGCTGATGCAGTTCTTGTCGTTGGCATACCCTGGAGTCCCGAGGTTCCACTGGGCAGGGGTCGTTACGGTGGCAGCATTCACCACTGGGTTTCCACTGGCATCCACACTGGCACTCCCCACCTTCTGGTCGTACAGGTTCCAGTTCAGCACGAAGTCCTTGCGCTCATCCATGAACTGGTTCCATGCTGTCCAGTTACCAGAGGGCACACTGCTGGGCCAGGTGTAGTAAATCCCTTGACGGTTCAAGAATGGACGGTCACTGGACACCAAGTTGTTGTACCCTCGCATCACAAACTTGAACTTCGGCAATGGGTTCACAGCACTCTGGTAGGTCTTGATTCCGGTGGGTTCCTGCACCGTGTAAGTTGCAGCATTCACCTTCAAAATCCCTTCCTGATACGGCATGGTGACTTTCACCCAATCGGTTTTGGTCACTCCACTGGCATCTTTGAAGGTCGCCCAAATCAACTCTGGACGGTATTGCACGTTGGGGTCCAGATAGAACTCCAGAGTGACTTTCTGCCCTGTTGGAATCCGCACCCGACCATTGATGGACGGCATGGAGGTCTGGCTTCCTCCATATTCGGTGGGGAGCAGGTTGCCTGCTGCATCGTACAGTTTGAATTTGTTGGAACTGCTGACCACCGGCAAGTCAAACTGTTTCAAGGAGGCGTTGTAAGACAGGCCATAGTTGCCAGAGGCGGTCACCACAATGTTGTTGGCAGCAGCCCCGTTGGTTTGTGTGCCTGTGAGGATGACATTGGGGGCATAAATGTGCTGGTACATCCATGGGCCGGGGGTATAGGTTCCACCTGTGGAGTTGTACACGTAAGGGTTCATGCTGATGTTGCCAACTGCAGGTAAATCGGTGCTGAAAGTGGAGTAATTGAGGGGGGTACCGTTGTCGTTCAGGAAGAACTGTTGACGCCAGAGGGGACCGTTGAGGTTGTAAGGGAAGTTCCCTCCTGCACTCTGGTTGGTGCAAACGATGGGGGTGCCTTGGGCATCAAAGTTGGTGTTGGGGGTGGTTTCGGTGGTGGGCGATGTGGGCTTGGTGGGTGTTTGGAACATCCCACAGGCAGAAAGCCCGAGTGCTCCGAGGAGCAAGACGTACTTTTGAACTTCTTTCATTCAAGTGACCTCATTGAAAAGATGAAATGGGAAATCCAGAAACTGATGACTGATGGCTTTTTAGATGTGCACCCACCTCCCTACAAAACAAAATCAGCAAACATGGGGTTCACTTGAATGCACTGCAAGATCAAACTTTTTGCATTTGTGAATGTCAGGAGCCACCCTGTTTGGCAATGACAGAATACAAAAGCAACCAGAAATCACCGGAGAATTCTTATGATTCTAATTTTTTAATCATGTCTTTATCATTCAAGGTGGCCACTTAAGGTCTCAGGGTCTAATCCGACAAAAAGAAAAACCCCCTGTCGGTCAACAAGGGGTTTGCACATCAACAACAACTCAGCTCTGGACCTGCTGCCCAGAGGCATTCAGGGTTTTCTGTTCTGGACCGGCATTCAAGGGTTTCTTGAGCACCCCGAGCAGCACCGCCGTCACCACAGTTCCCACCACAAGGGCCACCACGTACATCGGCAGGTTGGTCACTGCATTGGGGATGGGCAGCACGAAAATCCCACCGTGAGGAACGCGCAAGGCACACCCAGCGACCATGCTGATGGCACCTGCCACAGCAGAACCGGCCATCAGGGAGGGAATCACACGCAGGGGATCTCTGGCAGCGAAGGGAATGGCCCCTTCGGTGATGAAACTGATGCCCAGCACAGCGGCGGCTTTTCCGGCCTCCTGCTCATCGTTGGTGAAGCGGTTTTTGAACAGGAAGGTGGCAAGGGCCAGTCCCAGAGGAGGGGTCATGCCTGCCACCATCACGGCAGCCATCGGGCCGAAAATGTCGCTGGCGAGCAGTCCTGTGGCGAAGGCATACGAGGCTTTGTTGACCGGGCCTCCCATGTCGAAGGCCATCATCGCCCCGAGGATCAAGCCGAGCAGCACGGCGTTGGTGCCGTTCATGCCTTTGAGCCATTCGGTGAGGACATTCAGCACGGCAGCGACTGGCGTGCCAATCACGTAAATCATCAGCAGTCCGGTCAGGGCGGTTCCGAGCAGGGGAAGGATCAGGGTGGGTTTCAGACCTTGCAGGGTTCTGGGCAACTGGATGGTTTTGTTGAGGAATTGCACGAGGTATCCGGCCAGAAAGCCTGCAATGATGCCTCCCAGAAATCCACTTCCTGCACTGACCGCCAGCATCCCCCCCACCATGCCGGGAGCAAGGCCGGGTCGGTCTGCAATGGAAAAAGCAATGTACCCGGCGAGCACAGGCACCATCAGGGCAAAGGCACTCTTGGCCCCCACCTGAAACAGGTTGTACCCGAGGGTCCCTTTGTTGACCTCCTCGAAGACATTGATGCCTCCCAGAGCGAAGGCGAGCGCAATCAGCAGTCCTCCGGCCACCACGAAAGGCAGCATGAAACTGACCCCGGTCATCAGGTGCTTGTAGGCACCGGTGCGGTTCTGGCTGCTGGCTTCCTTGTTGCGGGCCACAGTGTCTGCATAAGAGGCACCATTTGCAGCCCCATGCACCTGTGCCTGAGAAATGGCAGTGTTCACCACTTTCTGGCTGTCGTGAATGACGGGTTTGGTGCCTGTGGAGTACAGCTTTTTGCCCTGAAAGCGGGACAGGTCCACGTTGGTGTCTGCTGCGATGATCACCAGATCTGCCTTGGCGATGTCTTCAGGGGTGAGGGTGTTTTGTGCGCCCACCGAGCCCTGCGTTTCCACTTTGATCTGGTGCCCGAGCTGGGTGGCCCCTTGCTGCAAGCCCTCCGCAGCCATGAAAGTGTGGGCCACACCTGTCGGACAGGAGGTGATGGCGACAATGTTCAGGGCTTGTGAGGCAGAGGTGGGTGCTGGGGTTTGCTGGCCTCCCAGAGCTTCCTGAATCAGGGCTGCACTGTTCTGGATGGCTGCTCTGGTACTGAACTCGACCACTTTCTTGCCTGCGAAAGGGGTTTTGTCGATGGTGGTGTCTGCAGCGATGATGACCACATCGGCCTGCTGGATGTCTGCCTGAGACAGCACGTTCTGGGCACCCACCGAGCCTCGGGTTTCCACTTTGATCTGGTGCCCAAGTTTGCTGGCGGCTTGCTGCAGGCTTTCGGCAGCCATGAAAGTGTGGGCAATGCCGGTGGGGCAGGAGGTGATTGCGACGATTCTTGCCATGGTGTTCTCCTCAGAGGTGACCTTCAACCTGTGGGTTGAGGGTCAACAATTCAACGTTTGCTTGCAACTGCTGTAAGGTGGCAGGATCTGGGAGGTTCGCTCCGACCTGCTGGATGCTGCCTGCCGAAAAGGACGTGGCAAGCCTTGCTGTGCTTTCCAGATCCAGACCTCTGGACAGGGCGGTGACCAGTCCGGCCACCATGGCATCCCCGGCCCCGACGGTGCTTTTGACATTCACTCTGGGGGGAATGGCCTGCACCGCTTGACCTGCGCTCAGGAAAAGGGCTCCCTGTTCGCCCATCGAGACCACCAGCGTTTCAAAACCCCGCCAGTGCTGCACAGCTTCCAGAGCGTCCTGTGCATTGTGCAGGTCTTTCCCGGTCAGCACCGAAAGCTCGTGGAGGTTGGGTTTGACTCCATCAGGCAGGGCTTTGATGCCTTCCATCAGGGGACTGTTGCTGGTGTCCAGCACCACTTTCTTCCCGAGCTTTTTCAGCTCCAAGGTCAGGTGGAAATAGAAATCCTCGGGGATGCCGGGGGGCAAACTTCCAGCCAACACGAACAGGTCGTGCTCCTCTGCGAGGTCCAGAATCCTGTGCTGGATTTTCAGCAGGTCTTTTTCAGACACCTGAATGCCCGGCAGGTTGATGTCGGTGGTCTGGTTGCGGGTTTCATCCACGATTTTGAGGCCCAGACGGGTTCCGCCCGGGATCCGCACAAATTGGTCCTGAATGCCTTTGCGGGCAAAAAGCCGCTCGAAAGCTTCAGGGTTTTCATCCCCGAGCAGACCGGTGGCGGTCACCTGAAGGCCCGCATCGGCCAGAATGGAAGCCACATTGACCCCTTTGCCTGCTGCGTGCATTTGCAGGTCGTGGCCTGCATTGACCAGCCCAAGTTGCAGGTGGTCTGCCCGCACGGTCAGGTCGATGGCCGGGTTCAGGGTGACGGTCACCACTTTCACAACAGACCCCTGACTTCTCTGGCGGTGCTGCATCTCAGGGCTTTTTGGGCCAGACGCTCCAGATCGGCATGGCTGCGTTCGCGGAGGGTGGCTTTGATGGTGGGGACAGCAGGTGCAGCCACACTCAGTTCATTCACCCCGAGGCCCGTGAGCACCAGAGCCCCTTCCACATCTCCGGCGATTCCTCCGCACACGCCGACCCAGCGCTGGTGTTTGCGGGCAGCTTTGACGGTGTGGTCGATCATGCGCAGCACAGCAGGGTGCAAACCATCTGCCTGAGGGGCCAGTTGGGGGTGCAGGCGGTCCATGGCGAGGGTGTACTGGGTCAGGTCGTTGGTGCCAATCGAGAAGAAATCCACCACTTCGGCGAATTCTTCGGCAAGCATCACGGCACTGGGGACCTCGATCATGATGCCAAGGTCCACCCTGGCGGCACCGAGTTCAGAGCGCACCCCTTCCGCGTAATCGCGGGCTTTCAGGAAGTCCTCAAGGGTGGAGACCATTGGAAACATGATTTTGAGGGGTCCGTGCTGTGAGGCGCGGTAAATGGCCCTCAACTGGGGCAAAAACAGGTCGGGCCTCTGGAAGCAAAGCCGGATGCCACGCATGCCCAGAAAAGAATTGTCTTCTTTTTCCAGCCCGAGGTAGGCCACTTCCTTGTCTCCACCGATGTCCAGCGTGCGGATGATCAGGGGTTTGCCGTTCAGGGCCTCCACCATCTGGCGGTAGGCCTGATACTGTTCTTCTTCGGAGGGGGCATGGTCGCTTTCCAGAAACAGGAATTCGGTCCGCATGAGGCCCACCCCTTCGGCTCCCCCTTCCAGAGCGGCAGGCACGTCTGAGGCACGGTTTACGTTGGCGGCCACTTCGATGTTCACCCCATCGGTGGTGGTGGCAGGCTGGTGCCGGGCGGCTCTGGCGGTTTCCAGTTCTTCCTGCCAACCTTTCAAAGCGGTTTCTGCGGCTTCAAGGTCTGCTTCCGGGGGCTCGATGTAGAGTTTTCCAGAGAAGCCGTCCAGAATGCTGGCTTTGCCTGCTGGGATGCTCAAGACTTCTCTGCCTGCCCCGACCACCGCAGGAATCCCGAGGCTTCGGGCCAGAATTGCAGAGTGCGAAGTGGGTCCCCCCACAGCAGTGCAAAAGCCCAGAATCAGGTCCGGATCGAGCATGGCGGTGTCGCTCGGGGTGAGGTCCTCGGCAATCAGGACCACCGGACGGTCCAGTTTGAAACCCGTCTGAACCTGTTGCCCGAGCAGGTGTCCCAGCACCCGTTCTTTCACGTCGCTGAAATCCACGGCTCTGGCAGCCAGCACCGGATCATCGAGTTTTTTCAGTTGCAAGATGCGCTCGTCCAGCACCTGCTGGAATGCCCACGCAGCCCCGTGCCCTTGCAGCATGGTGCTGACCACCTGCTGAATCAAGGCAGGGTCTTCCAGAAGGGCAGCCTGAGCTTGAAAAATCTCGGCTTTGCCAGACCCGAGGCGGTGACGCACCCCTTCCATGACCTCCAGCAGTTCTTTGCGGGAATGGTCCAGTGCCTCCTGCAGTTTTTCGGTTTCAGCGAGGGGGTCTCCTGCGGTGTCCTGCACGTTCACCTGATGGGTGCGGTGCTGGTACACCTCTCCAATGGCAAGCCCCACCGAAGCGGCCAATCCCTGCACCTGCATGCCACTGCTGGCCTGAAAATGCAATGCAGGATGGGAGGTGCTCTGGTCCTGTGCGGGCAGGGTCAGGTCGTCACCAAGGCCCAGAGGAATCTCTTTTTTGAGGATTTGCAGGACTTTCGCTGCGTCTTTGCCTTGTGCACTGACATGCAACACCGTTCCCCTGCTGGCCCCGAGACCCAGCAGGTCCATCATGCTGCTGGCATCTGCAGTGCGGGTTCCTGCACGGATGCGCACTTCTGCCTCATGGGGGGTGACCAGTTCCACCAGTTTGCGGGCAGGACGGGCATGCATTCCAGTGGGGTTGGGCAGCACCACGTCAAAGCCTTCTGCAAAATCGGGCAAGACCGTTTCTTGGGGCTCGGGACGGCTTCCGGTCAGGAATTCGATGATGTCTTCTTTGCTGGAGGTGGTGTGCAGTTGTTTGATTTTGTTCGCTTCTCCCAGCACACGGGTCAGGCGACGCAGGATTTCCAGGTGCTCATCAGACTGGGAGGCGATTCCGATCAACAGGTGGGCTTTCTCTGGCCCCCACATCACCCCCTCGGGGATTTGCAGCACGGCAAGCCCGGTTTTGTGAACGTGGTGTCGCTGCTGGGGCAAGCCGTGCGGAATGGCGATGCCATGGGCAAGATAGGTGGTGGCGGTTTTTTCCCGTTCCAGCATGCTGCTGGCATACTGTGGGTCGATGTTGCCGTTCTGAACGAGCAGGGCAGCCACTTGCTGGATGGCGTCGGTCTGGTCGGTGGCTGTGGCCGCCAGTTGGACGTGTTCGGGTTTCAGTTGAAGCATGGGAACCTCGGGGCAGAGAGGGGACTTTTTCGAAATTGTTCGATTTTGTTTGATTATAGGTCCGAATCTGTGCACTTTGCAAGATGGATGCACAAAAGCGCACCTCTATTTCTCCCCGAGTTTTGCAACAAATCCATGTTTTCACACAAGGTTCCTCTACGACTGTGGGCTTTCACCCCAGCAAAACCACAAATCCGCACATTTCAGCCCAATTTTTGATACAAAGGAAACATGACCCTCCCGCTTGCCGAAGACCGCCTCAACCTCATCCTCAAGTTGCTGGTCGACAAAGGCTCGTGTCGCACCAGCGAACTGGCCCGCCAGTTCGGCACCAGCGAAATGACCATCCGGCGGGATCTGGATGTCCTCGCCTCCAGAGGGCTCATCAAAAAAGTGCACGGAGGGGCCACCCTCAACAGCGTGGACATGCAGTTTCAGGAACGCCAGCAGCTTTCCAGAGGCCCCAAAGAGCGCATCGGCCTGAAAGCCCGAGAACTGATCCAGCCCGGTCAGACCATCTACATCGATGCAGGCACCACCGCCATTCAACTGGCTCTGGCCCTCAAAGCGGACCCCCAACTGGCCCGCACGGTGTATGTGGTGACCCATGCCATCAACATCGCTTACGAGCTGCACAGCGAATGCAAACTGTACCTGATCGGCGGCGAAGCCTATCAGGGCACCTTCAGTCTGGTCGGTCCTGACGCCATCCAGATGATTCAGAAATACAACTATGACGTGTTTTTTGTGGGGGCTTGCGGCATCCACGAGCGCAGTGGCCTGACCAACACCAACCTGATTGAAGCCCAGCTCAAAACCGAAATCATGAAGCGCAGCAACCAGAAGGTGCTGATTGCTGACCAGAGCAAATGGGGGAACCTCGGGTTTGCCACTTTCGCACCCATTGATGCAGTGGACCTCTGGATCACTGACCATGTGCCTGACGATGCCCGTGCAGTCATGCAAAACCGTCAGGTGCAAGTGATTGAGGCCCCCTGAAGAAAATTGCACAAAACCGCACATTCTCACAGGCTGTTTCTGGACCACAACCGATTCAAAAGCTGCAAACCTTCATCTTGTTCATCAAAGGCAGATGGGGTTTGAAAGGCTTGTCAAAACCAAAATGTAAAAGTAATGTAATTGAGCCATCAAAAATGTGCACAAAATCCATTTGAAGGAACGTTTGTATGCCCAAAATTGCCCATCTGCTGCCGCTTGCCCTCCTGATGCTCTCTGGTGCCCAGGCCCTTGAATTGCCCAACACCAACTGCTCCACCGACAAATCCAACATGCGCTGCAAATGGTTCAGCTCCTCACAGGACGCTGGCAGCATTGGAGAAGGTCCCACTTTTGCACAGGGAGGCCTTGACCGCGTCACCAGTGGGTTCATTGAACCCAAAACCAACACCCTGTATGTCTCTGTGGAACTGGGTGGCCAGATGGACAGATTCGGAGCCATCCTTGCCGTGGACCTCAAAACCGGCAACCGCACCCTGATTTCGGGCATGTTTTCCGACGGTGAGAAAAAAGGCAAATCCATCAAATACACCACCTCTGGCGGAACCGAAACCGAAGCCTACCACCTCGGGTTCGTGCGCAACATTCGCCCTTTGCCCAACGGCAACATTGCCGCATGGGTGCCCGGCTTTGGTGGAAGGGCAGAACTTCAAGAAGTGAACGTGCAAACCGGAGACCGCACCCTGCTCTGGGCTTCCAGAGGGGCCGATGACACCCACAAAGGCGGCCTGCGCGACATTGAAGGGGGTCCAGAAGGTCCACTGTCCCGCACCACCTGCCCCAGTTTGAACCCCAAAGAAGGCATTCGGGTCAATCCGAGCCTGAGCTTTGAAACCGATGGAAAAGGCAATTTTTATGTGCTGGCAGACAACAACCCTGCTGGCACCGGACTGGGACTGTTGAAAATCGTACCCCATCAGGGATGCAGTTGGGTCAGTGGTTACTTCAGCGATGGGACCAGTGTCAAAGGAGATGGCCCCATGATTCTGGCCCAGAATCCCATCATGCTGGAAACCGCTTACGCCAATGGCAAGATGTACGGGGTGACAGGACCCAACCCAGACGGCAATGCACTGTTCTCTTACGATCCCGTGACAGGAGACCGCAGCATCCTCTCGTTGAAAGCCAGAGTCAAAGCCCGCAACAAAGGCAGCGGCGACGCTGAAGTGGGGTACCTGGGCGGTTTTGCCCTCGGGAAAACCGGATTTCTGACCGTTGGACAGGGACCAGCCAACGATTGGCGTTACTTCATCCCCACCTTTGTGGATGCTGCCACCGGAAACCGCACTTTGCTGGAAGCCGCCAGCGGTCCCCTGAAATCCAACATCCGCGATTCAGACCAGCAGGTGCTTGCCAGCATTCCAGACACCAACCAATTCGTGATTTACATGTCTGGGGCTTTGTATGTCTTTGATGCAGACACCCGAAACAGCTACACCTTGAGTTTCTGAGCCACATGTGAATGTTGAGTGTGACAGCATTCACATCCATATTTGGATGTTTGGCATTCCAGCAAGATCTTTTCAAGGAAGGTGTGTCTTCCACAAAAATGCAAACCCGGGTTGCAATCCCACAGACACAACTCCAAATGGGATCTGTTTCATGCAGGCTCTGTCACCTGCAAGAAAGCTTCCAAACGTTCTCTGGGTGTGGCATGGGCCACCCGATACAGGGACAACCACTGGGGCAAATGCAATCCACCAATCACTTTGTAAAGCATCTGGGCGTATTTTTCCTGCAAGTGCTGCTGTTCAAGGTGTTGAAGCATCAAAAGAGGCAGGGGATCTTGCAACAAAAAATTGGGTTTGCCCAGCAACGTCTCGCCTTTAAACCATGCCACATCCTGCCAGCGTGAACCATGCTCCCAGAGGTGGGGCTTGAGTTGCAAACCCAGACGTTCACAACACAAACGGTTGATTTCATGGTCATCCAGTTCACGGTAATTCACCTGAATAACATACGCACCCACCCACAAAAAGTCTCTTTATTTTCTTCACACTTGACCCCAGTGAGGATCAAATGCCAGAGGTTTCCAACAAGACTGCACATCACCACACCTCAACCATTCAATCAACAAAACAACGCAGCATTCCATCATCTGTTTTGCCTGCATTGCATCTTCAGAGATGCAGCACAACTCAATGTAAGGTGCAATGCTTTTGAAGAACAGCCTTTGCTGACCTGGGGTGGATTTCACAGCATCCTTGCCTTCCAGAGACTTTAGAATGTGAACGATGTTTTCATTTGACATGGCTTCGTTGATGGCATTTTTTTGGAGTGATTCAGGGCAGGTGATGGAATGCCGCTCTCCCCTGCACCCTCAACCCTGAATCAGGTGCAGCATCTGGCCTTCGGTCTGGCTTTGCTGGTGGCCTTCCTTGGACTTCTGGTGTTTTGTGGATGGGTTTTTGATGTGCCCTTGCTGCGCAGCCCCGGTCCATTCCCCACCCCCATGGGTCCTGTGGCCTCTCTGGGATTCTTCCTGAGTGGAACGGCACTCGCATTGCTGAACACAAGATGGGGTCCACAGGTTCGGCAGACCATCGCATGGTTGTTGACTGCACTGGGAAGCGGCATCGTTCTGGCCCACCTCTCAGGTCAACCGCAGGTCATCCAGTGGGTGCAGCGCACCCTCGCTCCCGCAGCAGAAGGGTTGTCGCCCATTCCCATTGTCACAGGCATCAACTGGTTGATGGTGGGGCTCACTTTTCATGTGTGGCACCATCCGGCAGCCCCCCACAAATGGATCGGCGAAAGAACCCTGTTTGTGGTGTTTTCGGTGGCCTTGCTCTCCTTGCTGGGCTACCTGTTCGGGTTGCAAGAATTCAACCTGTTTGGCACCTCCATTCGCATGGCCTTCAACACCAGTTTGCTGTTCATGTTGCTCAGCACAGCGTTTTTGTGTTCCAAACCCCAGAGCTCTCTGGTGTGGTTGCTGCTGAAGCCTTCTTCGGGTGGAAAAACCCTGCGGTTGCTGCTTCCTGCGGCCATCCTGACACCCATTCTGCTGTCTTGGATGCGGTTTGAAGGCATCCAACACCAGTGGCTCACCCCAGAGTTGGGGGCCACACTGGTGACCGTGGGCAACGTGCTGGTTTTCATGTTTCTGGTGCGGTCCCTGTCCTGGACCCTTGACCACTCCGACACCCAGCAGGCCCAGACCGCCAACCAATTGCGAAACAGCGAAGAAAAATACCGTGCGATCAACCAGACGGCAGCAGATGCCATTTTGATTCTGGACAGGCAAGGCCAACTGATCGAATGGAACCCTCTGGCCGCACAGCTTTTCGGGCATCCGCTGAACCCACAAGGCCAACTGGGCCTCCAGAATTTGCTGGTGTCCCCTCCTGCACTGGACCCTGACCTGACCGGGATCACCTCCCGGGAAAGCGAAGGCATCTGTCAGGACGGAACCCGGTTTCCTCTGGAGTATTCTCTGGCACGCTGGTCTGTTCCTGATGGCACGTTTTTCACGGTGATTGCCCGAGACATCACCGAGCGCAAAAAGGCCGAAGAAGACCTGAAACGGCTGAATGAAAGCCTCGATCAACGGGCCAGAGACCTCAATCAGGATCTGGTGCGCAAAACCGAACAGCTGGAATTCACCAACAAGGAGCTGGAAGCTTTTGCTTTCAGCATCTCACACGATCTGCGAACCCCTTTGCGCAGCATCAACGGCTTCAGTCAGGCTTTGCTGGAAGATTACCACGACAAACTGGATCAGGAAGGCCAGTCGTATCTGGACCGGATTCGCAAGGCCAGTGACCGCATGGGGCACCTGATTGATGACATCCTGCACCTGTCGCGGATCACCCGCAGCGAGATGCGCCATGTGCCTGTCAGCCTTTCCAGACTTGGAGAGGACATCATCGAAGAGTTGCAAACCATTCAGCCAGACCGCAAAGTGGAGGTCACCATTGAAGACCAGATGACGGTGGTGGGAGACCCTTCCTTGCTGCGGATGGTGGTGCAGAACCTGCTCGGGAATGCTTGGAAGTTCACAGCCAAAACCCCGAATGCAAAAATTCACTTTGGGCAGCGCGACTTGGAGGGCAGGACGGTTTTCTTCGTCTCGGACAACGGAGCTGGATTCAACATGGAAAATGCAAACAAACTGTTCGGGGTGTTCCAGAGGTTGCACCGCACTTCGGAGTTTGAAGGAAACGGGGTGGGTCTGGCCAGTGTGCAACGCATTTTGCACCGTCACGGTGGGCACATCACCGCTGTGGGCAAGGTCGGTGAGGGGGCCACGTTCACATTCACGGTGGGGAATGCCTGATCTTGATGGGTCCATGGGGCATGTCTACCACCCCTCATGCCCCTCGGGCTCAAAGCAGAAGGTGAAAGGGTGCTTTTGAAAGTCTCAGACACCTGAATTGGCATCAAAGCCGAAGACCTGCCCAAGGTGTTTGAACGGTACTTCTGCTCTGGCTGTTCCTTGCTGGGGGAAGAGCCGGGCGGCACCGGGCTTCCAATTGCGAAGTGGATTGTGGAAGGACATGGTGGGGAGATCCGCCTGCAAAGTGAACTCGGGGTGGAGACAGAAGTGGTGGATGGGGACGGAAGTTCTGCCAGAGTTGGGTTTCTGCAAGGGTGGGCCTGATACCATCAATGCATGAATGCCCGTCGCACGCTTGCGTTCCTGCTCCGACAGGAAAGCAAAACCAACACCTACAAATTTGCGCTGGTGCGTGCACTCAACGATCTGGCCCTCGGATATTGCGCCTTGCGTGTCCCAGAGCCTTACATTGCCATCCCATTGCGCAAAATTGCTGAGCTCTGGCTGTCTTACTACTGGGCGTTTTGTGATCCACAAAATCCTGTTTTGCAGGGTCCGGTCACTGTGCGTGATGGGGTGGTCCGTCAGGACATTTCATTTCGCAAATCCTTGACCGACCTGAGGGCCAGAGTGGAATCGGCAGGTCTGCTGGGCTCCGATCCCTCTGGTGGGCATCTGGTGCACCAGATGGTCCAGTTTGACCCTCAACACAGTGCTGTGGGACTCGGGATGCTCTACCAGAGGGCCATCAAGGACATCATGGTGGCGGTGCGCAAACCCATCGAGTTCTCAGGGGCAGGAAAATCCCACGCTCTGTTTTTAAAACCGGCCAGACTTCAGGAATTGACGCAAGTCACGCCCTTTCCAGAGAGCCACCCTCTGGAGGTGTGTGTTCCGGTGCCTGCCGAAATCTGGAGTGAGCTGCAAGAGAATTCTGTGTTGATCGGGGCACTGACCTTGCAGGAGTGGGCCAAATTTGTGGGAGACCTGAGATCCGAGCCTTCCAGCACTGGAGATGCTTTCAACCTGCTGACCCTCACCCCCACCGAGCGAACCAGCCTGTCTTATGAACGCAATCAACTCCGGGTGCTGATGCTTGAAGGGATGCTCACCCGTTGTCCATGGTCCAGAAAACCCCTCAAACCCGATGATTTTGATGTGGACCACCTGATTCCCGTCTCGATTTTGCCCATCAACGAATGGTGGAATTTGCTGCCTGCCGATCCGCAATTCAACCGCCATGTCAAACGGGCGCGCATGGTGGATGCAGAAGATCGGGCTCTGGTGGAGTCCCGTTTGCGTCACCTGTTTCATGCTTATCGGGAGGTGGACAGTCTGGGAGGTCAGGTCCAAAGGGACGCCCTGAAACGCTTCGGTCTGTCTGCGTGGGATTCGGACCGTCTGGCTTCCGAAGTCACCCACATGAGTTTGCAGGTGGCAGATTTCAGGCAAGCCGAGCGTTTCAGGGTGATGGTTTAAAAAACCGGGTTTTCCAGCACTTCCCTCTTCAGGTCCTGCACAAAAAGGTCCACCTCCTTTACCGAAGTGGTGCGTCCCAGAGAAATCCGCAAGGCCCGGTAAGCCTCTGGAACAGAGCACCCCAGAGCCTGAATCACATATGAGGGTTCCAGTGCACCCGTCCGGCAAGCCGAACCGTTGCTGAGGGCGTAGCTTTGCAGGTGGGCCATCAGGATTTCGCTGTCCTGTGGCAAACGCATGTTCACCACACCGGGCAGGATGTGCTCTGGATCTCCATGAAAATGGAGGTCAGGAATGTCAGACAGACCATCCAGCAACCGTGCACGCAGGGTCAGCAGGTGTTGCTGAATGGCCCTCCCCTCTTCGCGCATGATTCGGGCAGCCATGCCCAGACCCACCACACCGGGCACGTTGGTGGTTCCAGCACGCAAATTCCATTCCTGACCTCCGCCGTAAATCAGCGGTTCCAGAGGAATGCCAGAGGCCCCTCCGCGCACAAAAAGTGCCCCCACCCCTTTGGGACCGTACAGTTTGTGTCCACTGAGCGACAGCAAATCCACATCCCAGTCAATCACATCCAAGGGAAGTTGTCCGATGTACTGCGTGGCATCGGTGTGCATGTAAGCTCCCACCTGATGGGCCATCTCAGTGATGCTGGGAATGTCCTGCAAGGTCCCAATTTCGTTGTTGGCTGCTTGCACGCTGACCATCAACACTTCGTCGTTCAGGTGGGAGGTCAGGACCTCCAGATCCAACCGTCCAGTGGGAGTGACTGGCAAAACCACCAGTTCAAAGCCTGCTCTGGCCAGAGGGTCTTTCAGGTTCAAAATGGCTTTGTGCTCGATGGCTGTGGTGAGGATTTTTCGGCGTTTTCCTGCGTGCTTTCGGGCCACCCCCAGGAGGGCCAGATTGTTGCTCTCGCTGGCTCCACTGGTGAAGATGATTTCGCTGGAAAATGCACCCAGCAGCTCTGCCACCTGTTCTCTGGCCTGCTCGACAGCATTTTTGGCTTGCCTGCCCGGAAGGTGCAGGGTGCTGGCAGGATTCGCAAAATGATTCGTAAAAAAGGGCAGCATGGCCTGCACCACCCGTTCATCGCAGGGGGTGGAGGCACTGAAATCCAGATAACTGGTCATGCTTCACCCCTCATGCGGTTCAGGAAAGCTTCCAGTTCCTCTGAAGACATCAATGGGGCCTGCAAGCGGGTGACTTTGCCCGAGGCTTCCAGATACAGCATGTCTCCGTGCCCCACCAGATTTTCTGCACCGGGCTGGTCCAGAATCACTCTGGAGTCAATGCTGGTGGTGACTTTCAGGGCAACGCGCGTGGGCAGGTTGGCCTTCAGCACGCCAGTCACCACATCCGTGCTGGGCCTCTGGGTGGCGAGAATCAGGTGCAACCCGAGTGCGCGCCCCACCTGTGCAAGGCTCATCAGGTCCTGCTCGAAGGCTTTGCGCTCCTTATCGGGAATGACCGTCAGGAGTTGGGCGTACTCGTCGATCACGGCAACCACCATCGGGAGGGCCTGCTCGGGGAACCTGCGGTTGTACTCTTGAATGTTGAACACCCGTGCCTGTCCGATGATGTCCTGCCGACGGGGCATCTCCTCGTGAATCAGGGCCAACAGGCGTTCTTGCGCTTCTCTGGCGTCCAACAGCACCCGGTTTCCATTCATCAGGTGGGGCAATCCGCCGAACATTGCAAAATCGGTGCGTTTGGGGTCCACGATCATCAATTGCAACTGCTCTGGAGTGTGTTTGGCGGTCAGGCACACCAGCAGGTTTCGCAAAAACACCGATTTCCCAGAGCCGGTCACCCCGGCCACCAGCAAATGCGGAAAGGTGGCAAGGTCTGCTGTGACCATGGTTCCATCGGGTTTCTGCCCGAGCACCACCGGAAGGGTGCCGGGACCTCCTGCGGAAAGGTTTTCCAGGTGGGGCAAAAAGGGAATGGTTTCTTTTTCTGCTCTGGGAATGTCAATCCCGATGAAGTGCGTGGAAGGCACATTGTCGATGAACGGCACCGAAGGCAGGGCCATTTCCCGCTGCAAGTTCACAGCCTGCTTCTGCAATTTGGCGAGGTCTTCTCCGGGCCGCAAACGCACCTTGAAGCGCACAATGGCGGCCCCCACATCGGCTTCTTTCGGGTTCACCGGAAACACCCCGAGGTTGTAGTCCCTGAGCAGGCGTTGAAGCTTGCGGGCCTGCTCTTCCAGCCAGACCTGCAAACGCTCCTGTGCAGGATTTGCAGGTTCCTGAGCCTCATCAAGGGTCATGGGCAAAGATTCTGGTGGAGGCATCACCATCACCGCGCTTTCGGTGGCTTTGAAGGGCACCGAGGAGACAGAAACCGCTTCATGTGTCATCAGAATGGGCAGGTTTTCATGCTCAGATGCCCACACGGGTTCAGGTGGGGACTGCTCTGGTTCTGGTGCTTTTTCCAGTTGTTCCCAGAGGTCGTCGGCAATCTCGATGTGCCGGGTGCTGGCCATTTCACGCAGGGCTTCCCGCAAGGCAGTGCGACTGTAGTGACGGGCGGTGAACTTCACCCCGAGTTGGCTGGCAAGCAGCGGTTCAAAGTCCTGTTTGAGGGTTTTGGATTCGGCGAGTTTCAGGTTTCCCTGCCCGTTGTGGCAGAAAATCCAAGTCTGGCCCTGCACCTCCAGCTCAAAACGTCCAGCCCGCAAGGCTTCGCGAAAAGCTTCCCAGAGAGAAAGTTCCCGTCCGGTGATTTCCATGTTTCCAGCCAGTGCTTGATAAAGCTGGTTGTACCAGTACGCATGGTCCAGATGCACTTTGTGGGGTTTGAAGATCTGCAAGATGCGTTCGGTGCCACGGGTGACCTGCACTTCGGCGTCGCGGGCTTCACGGTCAAAATGGTCGGTGCTGACGCACTTGGTTTCCACCACCCGCATGCACAGTTTCACCTGCCCGGTGGCTGTGTGGTGAAGGCGCACATGCAGCAAGTCGGGCATCTTGTCCCTGAACCAGTGCCGGAAATCATCGAGGTACAGCCAGGTCTGCATCTGGACCTGCTCTGGCAAACCGGACAGCTCCTGCTCGATGCGGAAACGGGCGGTCACCAGTCCGATGATCTCGTTCAGGTAGGCTCCGGGACCCGCAGCCCGCAAAACGATGTCCCCAGAGACATCCCGCGCATGGTCCACCATTGCCGCAGCAAGCTGGGTGAGGATGTGTGCTTGAAAACCGGGCAGCAACTGGTGCCCGAGGTTGCTTCCCAGTCTGCGCACCACCACTTCCCGAACCTGCCGTGAGGAGGACACGGTCATTTTGTGCTGTTTCAATGGACCGAGCCCCAGAGAGTAGCGGATCACCTGAACCGCCTCGGGGAAATTCTGTTCCAGCAGATAACGGTCCACGGTGGTGTCGTAACACACCACCCAGTTGAAGTGTTCGTGGAGTTGCCTCAGTTCACGGTCCCAGTTTTCAAGGGTGATGCGCAACTGAAAGTCGAGGCCCTCCCCCTGAATTTTGCGTCCACGGTGGTGCACAAGGGCCTGCATGCGGTAAAAATCCAGCAGCAGACCGGTTTTCCATCGGGAGGTGAGGTCCACCACCCGGTCCAATTCCTGCCGGTTCACCGGCAACGGTTGGCTGGCAAACTGGGGAACATACCCAGAGAGGGGAAGCAATTCTGTCGGATCGTCACTGGTGTCCTCTACCCTCTGGCCTTTCTCTGAGAGCACATCGGCAAGGATCGCCAGATCGGTTTCTTTGAGACCTTGCAGCACTTCCAGCAGCGGTCCCTGCACCACCCTCAGGTTCACTGCCGGGAAATAACTTCCAGCCAGAGGCAGGGTCTGTTCCTCGTGCTGAACGGTCCATTCGTTCACCTGCTGGTGCAGGGCCACCCCATTGTCGAGGGTGTGCACGGTGAGGTTGAATTTCAGGTTCCATCCCCGTTTGGCAGAAAGTTTGAGCAGTTCATCGGCCAATACACCCGGAAGGGCAGCGTTGCTGCACTGCAAAAGGTAAACCTCCACCCCATCCCGTACGAAAGGGTAGGTTTCAAGGTAATCTTCGATCACCTTGATCAGGGAACGGGTGGCCATCTGGGCATCTGCTCGGGTGTCGGTTCGGCGTGATCCCTGAAGTCCCTGCAACGGCGCATACAGGCTGTACCCCATGTGTTCCTGCATGGACACCAAATATTCCGAATGGACCGATCCTTCTTGCTGGTGTGCCAAAACCGCAGGCAAACTGGCCGAAGCATACAGCCGGTCCAGATCTTCCCGCATGGCCTTGAAATCCACGGCTTCCACGGCTTTCTGGGGATCCAGCAGTTTCCAGATCAGAGCATGCAGTTGGTGGTTGCGCTCAATCCACCAGTGGAGTTTGAGGGGATGCAAAAACGGCATCACCCACTGACCGCTGCGGTCTTCGATCTGCACCATCCATGCCCGGTTGATGAGCGGAAACGCCAGCCGGGACGCCAGCGTGTGCCGGGACAGGTGTAGGTGACAGAGGCCCAGCAAGGTTTCGTAAGCCTCCAGCAGGCGGTACACGTTGACCCGTTGCAACCCGTTTTGCAGGGTCAGGCCCACAAAAGCCTTCCACTGGTCGAGCAGGTGGAGCATGGCCTCCTGAAGGTCCAGAGCCCCTGCATTGTGCAGGCCATACTGCCGACCCAGCACCTCCTGCACAAAAGGCACATCGATGGACTTTGCACTGGAAGCGTAATTCCCGAGGCTTCTGAGGGGTTGCTCCAGATCGATGCCCTGCCCTCCCGTGGTGCCGGGAATGCCGTAGGTCGGAATGCACATCTGCTGGTGCTCAATGGTGTGCAAAAGCTGCTGGTGGATGGTGGCGTTCACATCTTCAGGCTCGTACACCCACACCAGATCCATGGTCTGGCCTCGGGCCTCCACTTTGAACAGCAATTCAGAGCGAGGAGGTTCAGGGTCTTTGGGGTCCATTTCCTCATTCCACTCCGGGGTGATCTCCCAGAGCTTTTTCAGGTCCCATTCGATCATGGGGAAGGCCTCTGCAATGTGACCGTACAGGGCACGGAAAGTCTGTAAAGCCCGGGCAGAAGGTTCTTTTTTGCCTTTCTCTGGCTTGAAGGCAATTTTGAGGACGGGGTTCTGTTCGTCTGAGCGGTCTGTGGGGTCGAGGAGGTCCATGGCGCAACGGGTCACCTCGATGGGAAAATCTTTGCCTTCCCGTTTGCGGCTGCCCCGTTCCTTGCGCAGGGCTTGCAAGATTTTTTTGTCCAGCACGTCTGCCAGATCATCCAGCACCTGTTCGATGTCTTCCACCTGCGGGGCTTTGCCTTCCTGCAAATCCTGCAACAGGTTTCTGAGGGCGTCGCTCTGGTTTTCCAGACGGACATCCCGTTCTTTCAGGGCCAGCTCGATGTCTGAAGCGAGGTTTTGCCGAACATCTTTCTTGTTGATCTTGGCCCGTTTGGACAGGGCAAACTGCACCTCATCCCAGTCCAGTTGCAAGGCAGACAGCAACTCGGGGCCATGAAGGGGCTCGGCCAGAAAACGCCGGAGGGTGGTGGCTTTTTGCTCGGGATTGAGGCCACCAGAGGCGCTCTCGTCTTCAAAATGGAACTGGTTTTGTTCGATCAGTTCCAGATGGCTGCGCTGCTTGCTGGGTTCGATGTGCTCAGAGCCCAGAGAAGCCACCTGCAAAATGCTTTTCAGCAGGCGGTCCTGCTTGGCTGTGCCGATCACCTCATGCTGGCTCTCACAGCGGAAAAGGCCCAGAAAAGGCAAGGATCGGGCAATGGCTTTTTGCAAGGTCATGCCACGGTTTTCCAGCAGGGCTTGATGCACCCCGGTCAGGAAACTGGACAGGTCCCGCAACTGCGGTTTACGCAGGGATTCCAGACGCGTCAGGAAGGAAGTCAGCACCGTCATGTCCTCGGGGCTGAGCTGGTGGTCCGTGAAAGCCGCCCCAAAAAGTTGCCTGAGACCTCCATCGGTTTTCCCCGAGGTCAGGGCCGCCTCATCGATGGTGAAGATGTTTTTGAGGCTCTGGGCGTCTGACGTGGGCACGTTCATCACCAGCAACAGCACCTCATCGGGCTGCACATGGTTGCGGTACCACGTTGCTGAGCGGTTTTCCTCCACGGACTGCCCTTCAAAACCGGGCAGTGGGCTGGTGGTCCGGACCTGAATGGGTTTCCCTCCCAGCACAAAACCCATGTTTGAGAGGGCTTGCAGCAGTTCCAGATAGGTGCTGTCATCAAACCCCTCGATTTTGATGAACCCGCGGGATTTGCTCTGTGCGGAAACCACCTGATGTTCAATGGCTTTGACCAGCGCACGGGTGATGGTGTTCATGCCTGCCCTCCCTGCACCATGGCTGTGGCATCCGAATATTCAAAGGCCAGCCCGGCATTTTTCAATTTCTGCAACAAAACCGCCTGATTGTTTTCGTAGTATTCGGCGTTCAGGCGGTGACGCTCGAAGAGGCCAGAGTTTCTGGCCTGCCTCAGGCCCACCACCAGACCGTATTTCTCAAAGAGCAGGTCCAGAAAATCCGTGAACTCCATGCGGTCTGCTGGCCCGAGGTTGGCGTACACGAGGGTTTTGAGCAAGCTGTTTTGCAGGACATAGCGCTGCGGACTGCCCACCAGAGGGGCCACAAAACCGCAGTACTTGGCGAGTTTTCGGTGCACCCCTTCAAAATTCTTGTTGAAGTCGTTCATCAGGAGGGACTCCAGCTTGTCCTGAAAGAGCTTCCTCTGGGCCTCGATGCCCCGGTCACCGGTGAGTTTGCTAAAACGGGATTCCAGATCCATCTGGTGACCGGAAAGTTCTTTCTTGGACACTGGATAGTGGTCGCCCAGATGCTGGATGAACGCCGCAAGGTTGTCCGTCCAGCCGGTCCCTCCGGGAAACAGGGTTTGCAACTCCTGTTCAAAATGGCACTGCACCGCCACCCGGATCTGGCTTTCCTGCTCCCGAAATTGCACCGCCGACGCCCGCCTCAGGCTGCTGTCCCGGCTGTTTTCGAGGAGGTCCACCAGCAGATGGGGCAGGTTTCCTTCTTTGCCAGAGTGAACCCGTGAACGGTGGTAAATGTACTGGGTGATCTGGAAGGCCATCAGGTAAGACAAGAGGGTCAAGAGTTCGGTGGCGTCCAGTTCGGCATGCAGCAGTTGGTTCACATCGCAGGCCATCGAATGAAAGAAAGCCGAATTGGGCTCTGGGATCCAGCCAAGGTAGCCGTTTCCTCGACTGCCTTCTTCGGTGTCCTCCTCTTCCCAGTCTTCTTTGCCTGCAGAAGGATGCCAGAGTCCATCAATGAAATCGGCCAGTTTTCCGATGCTGGGCTGGCTTTCTTTCATCAGGAATTTGAGGCGCGAGGTGATGGAGCAGGCCAAGTTGGGATCTTCGCGGGTGCCTGCAGAGAGCATCAGGTAATACAGCTGTCCTCCACGCACAAAAAAGTTGGCTGCGGTGAATTCCATGCCCCGGTCAAATTCGTGGTCTTCAATTTCAGCGGCTTCATCCGGGTTGAGGTGCTGGCTTTTGGCCTTTTTGCGCAGGGCCTCCCAGAACAGCAAAGACTCGTGGGCCGGAAACAACGCCCGTGCAAACCATGAGCGGTTGCTTTCCACCGCAGTGAACGACTTCAGCAAAGACCTGGCCGATTCCACCGCATCAAATCCGCTGTCTGCTTCGGTGCCCAGAGCATTGAGTTTCACCAGTTCGCTCTGGCGCAGTTTGCCCAGCAAACGTTCCAGCGCATGGTCGTCTCTGGGGTGTCTGGACTTCTCGGTGGCCGAGTAAAACACAAAGCGGCGCAGTCCCAGACGGGTGGCTTTCTTGAAACCGAGGGTTCTGCGGTCCTGCTCTTCATGTTCTCGGATGCCCCGTCCAAGCTGGTAATCAAAACCATAAAGCACATTCAGGAATTCCAGCAGATACTCCATGGGGTCCTGCCCGATGCGAAAACGGTGGCCCCAGATGTAGGCACTCACCGGATACTGTTTTGGGCCGTTTTCGTAATTGCCATACCAATGCATGTTCATCCCTCCACACTCCGGGGAAGCCGCAACCGCTCTGGACGGTAACCCGCATGGCTCAGGGCAAAAAATTCAATCTGCTCTCCCGAGGGTGCGCTCTGGAAGCGGGTCAGCAATTCGTCTTTCAGGTGGCGGATGTCCAGATCGCATTCCTCGGCCAGCACGTTGGCGGTTCCTCCGGACGCCCTGCGCATCACATGTTCAAAACGCAGCAAATTCACTTTCCAGCGCACCGGATCCGGGCTGAGCTTCACATTGGTGATGTTCAAGGTCATCTGGGGCTGGACAGGCAAAAAAGACTGCTCTGGGAGCTGCACCTCCAGATCCAGTTGCTCGAATGGAATTTTCTGCCGGATGATGGGAATGCTGGTCCGTGCCCCCTGACCGTAATGGGAGGTCACGTACAGGTGGTCGGTTTCCTGCACAAAAAGCCCAGAGAACGCCCGGTTGAGGCCCAGCACCATTTTGCGCACCGGCCATTCCATGCGTGCATTTTTGGGGTCTTTCAGCAACTTCAGGTAACTGGACAGGTGCTGGAACGGCAGCAAGCTGAGGACCGCTTCTTCATCGTGCCATTCGAAGAAGACTTTGCGCCTGCAATGGGGAAGCCAGCCTTTCACAAAATCCACGGCCTTCTCCAAATGATCTCCAAGAAGATAACTTTCCCTCTCCTGATGAAAGAGGGTGTGTCCCAGATCAATGGCAGGGGCGAACACCTGCTGGTAGGCCGGGTGCCCACTGGCCTGATGGTCACTGATGATGAAGTGGTCCACCTGAAACACCGATTGGGTGGCCACATCCAGCCGTCCCATCAGCTTGAGGGCGGTGGCCTTTTTGCGGAAGGTTTCGGTGGCTTCCAGACCCCAGAGGTTGTTGTAATAAGCGAAATTTCTGGCCTTGGCGCGCCACTCGCTCTGGTGTTTTTGCTGTTGCCTGACTTTCTGGCAGGTCAAACCTCCGGTCAGGGTGAAGGCCATGTGCACCAGTTGATCGCGGATGGTGACATGATGCTCCAGATGCTCCAGCAGTTCATACATCCGCAAGACCCTTTTCTGAACCGTGCTTTTGCCAAGCTGGGTGGCGTTGTGCAGGATGGGGCAGTCCGCTCTGGCAGCGCAATTTCCACAGGCGGTCCATTTGGGCCTCTCGGTCATCCAGTCCAGCACCTGCGGGATGTACCCAGAGGTGGGAATCCGGTTCAGGTCGATGATCAGGACGGCTTTTCTCGGGTCTGGTCCCTGCTGAAGTTGACGGTCCACTTCGGCCTGCAACTCGGGGAGGCCCAAAGAGGCCAGTTGTGCCCGCAATCGCCCTTCGTTGGCAGCAATCAGAAAGGGCATGGACGGTGCGCCCAGCAAACGGCGGTGCAAACCTTTGAGGATGGATTCCGAAGACTGCACCCCCATTTCAGAGAGGTCTTTGATCACCCTGAGGGGATGCGCATTCCGGTCAAAATCCTGCTTGACCGCGTCCCGGTCCCAGCCGGGAAAATCTCGACCTGTGAATTTCTCGATGATTTTGCGGCACAGGTAAGTCTTGCCATCTCCAGCATTTCCGGTGAGGATCACCGCAGGGGGACGGTCCTGATCGAACAGTTGAAACAGCCTTTCCCCCACTTCGGTTCTGAGGGCCAGAGGTTCAATGCCATCGGTTGCGGTGTTGGAGGTGAATTCATCAAAGGCGGCTTCGTGCTCGGGGGAAGCGGTGGTGTAGCGGTTGAGGTGGGTCACAAAAGGGTTCATGCAGGGCACCTCCTCACAGGTGACAGATGGAACAGCCGACCTCTTCTTCGCTGTCCATCTCTCCGGTGAAAGCTTCCGCAAGGGTTTTGGGTCTGCGGCGGGCAGCGGCCCTTTTGCGGCGTTTCTCTTCTTCTTGCTTGATTTGCAAAACCCGCTCTGGACGGGCCAGTTCTGCAAGGCTCTCCCCCTCGCGCCAGGTGTACCCCTCCTCGGGTTTCTCGTAGCGCATGGCCTCCTCGAAGCGGTCCGGGTGACGTTCCAGCAAACCCACCCATTCGATGCTGCGCTGGAAAAAACAGAAGGTGCACCCCGAGCGTGAACGCCACTCGTAGTATTTCGGGATGCCGACACTGCTCTCTTCAAGGAGGCGGAAAACATCCTCTCGGGTGATTCCGGCTTCCTTGAAGGGATAAACCGGGGTGACGTTGGGTTTGGAGGTGATGTGCCCGTCCCGGTGCTCGTCGGCCCGGATGGCGATGTAGAGTTTCACCGGGTCCGTGCCGATGTATTTTTCAAAAGGTTCAATTTTCAGTTGCCGGGTGCACCAGCGCATGTTGGGAGAAGGCAAGTAGCCCCGGTACATGTCCAGCCAGTAATCGAAACCCCGTTCATGCTCATCTTCCAAGAGTCGGGTGATGGGTTTGCCCAGAAAGGCTTCCAGACGGGACAGGTATTCGTAGGTCTCGGGGAGTTCCTTGTGGGTGTCGCAAAACAGGTACTCCATCTCGATCTCTGGGTGGTGTTCTTTCATGTGAATGGCCAGAGCGGTGCTGTCTTTGCCGCCTGAGACCAAAAGCACGTGCCTGAGGGATTCAGTCATGTTGTCCTCCAATCACTTTCTGAGTCAGCAGGGCGAGGGCCGAAAGCACCACATTGGGGTCCATGGCCTGTGTACCAGAGCGGAACTGGGAGAGCAGTTTTTCACTGAGCTGTTCGGCTTCGGTTTTCTGGTCTGCACGCAAACTGAACACCTTGCGGTCTTCTTTGAAGTCCTGTCCGAGCACCCCAATGCGGATCACCTGCACCGCAGTTTCTTCGTGCACAGCGTGGTTTTTTTCAAGCACCAGTTCTTCCAGACGGGCAAAATCGCTGGCCAGTTGCCCGAGTTTCACCCCGAAAGCAACCACATCCCCATCCCGCCAGTCGGTGACAGGCTTCCCGAGGTTCACAATCCGTCCGAGTTGTTCACGCCACTGCTGGGCATTGCTGACCAGATTGGAGAGTTGCTGCACCAGAGCGGTCAGGGCCGCATCCGCAGTGTAGTTTTTGAGTGGGATGGCCCTCTGGCGCAGGTTTTCTGCCAATTCAGCAAATGGAGCAGAAAGGTTGAAGGCTTCCCGCACCTGCTCCTCAATCTGGTACAGCACCCCGGAGTAGGCAGAGCCCATGGCATTCAGGCAGGCCAGCAACCAACCGCTGAGAGATGGAGGATTTTCATCCTGTGACACTGCATCACGGTAAAGGTTGAGCAGGTCATGGGTGACCAGTTTCACCGGGTCTTTGATGCGCAGCAACATGTCCCGCAGCAGCACTGCTGAAGGGGGATCGAGTTTTCGGGTGAACCGGCTGTAGGCGGGCAGTTTTGCGGCCACCAGAATCAGGGGTTTCACCACGTCCATCAGGGCCGGAAGGTCCTGTCCATCATCCTTGTTGGCATAAATACGGATGGCTTCCTGCATCTCCTGCAAGGCTTCAAGCGCTTCACCTGAAAACTCCAGTTGCTGAATTTCAAAGAGGTCCGGGCGGCGCATCATGCGTTCCAGCACCTCGATCCGCAACTCTGGCACAAAAAGCCCTTCATCGAAAATGGCGATGCTGTTGCGCAGGTGGATCAACAGGGCAGACACAAAAACCGGAATCGGACCTTCAGCAATCCCGTAAGGGGCCTGACGAAGCAGGTCAAACAGTGCGGTGAGGGGGGTGCGCTGCTCTTTGTGCTGGCCCAGAAAATCCAGCATGGCCTGCCACATCTTCTGGTAACTGCCCGTAGGATGGGTGAAAAACCATACCCCATCTTTTTCTTGATGGAAGCCGCCTTTTCTCAGGATGGCTGCATACATGCTGTACTCAGGAGGAAAACCTTCCATGCCCAGACGGGTTTCGTGGGAACGGGTCAGCATGGCCTCGAACAGGTTGCGCCGGGCTTTGGCAGACTGCGAAGACAACTGGTTGCGGTTCAGAAGCTCATTGTGAATGGTGGGGGCATCCGGATAAATGTCATCCAGAATGCGGCTGATCCACTGCTGGAAGTGCCTTGCATCTGCAACCTCTTGCTGCATTCCGGCGTGGTACCACACAGACTGGGACGGCTCAAAGCGGTATCCCTTCACCCCGAACAGGGCTCCGATGATGTTTTCGAGCCTCTGGCGGGTCAATTGAATGCGACCATCGAGTTCTTTTTTGGCCACCGGGTCCCCTTCGAGTTCGGTGCTGGTGCGGCGAATGGTTTCCCAGGCCAGCAATTCACGCAAGACCCCTTCAAGACCCACCACTGCTTTTGGGAATGCAAAAATCAGGTTGTGGTGGTCTGCATGGTGGCAGGCAATCATTTGCAGTTGCTTCTTTTCCGCTTCGGAGTGGCTCAGCACGTAAAGGATCTGGTGCTTCTGGTGGCCCAGTTTGGAAATGTAAGAGGAAAGCTCCGTGGATCGGCCTTCAAAAATCTTCACCTCAAAAGAACGCAGGTTTCCGGTGCGGATGTAGTGGGCACGGGCCACATGGGGATAGAGTTCCAGATGCTTTTCCAGCGCCCGGGCCAGTTGAATCTGGCCCATTTTCCCGAGGACCTTCTCAAATTCAGCATCCAGATCAATGTCCGAGCCGTCCCAGAGCACATAAGACTGGTCGTACTTGCGGTACACCACAATGGAGCGGCGCACCAGTTCCTCAAGGGCAGCTTGCACATCCTTGCCACACGCAGCCTGCAAGGTTTCCGGGGTGGCTTTCAGGCCCACCTGAGCCCCATAATGGGCAACCAGTCCAAGGGTTTGCACCAGTTGATGCAGGAAGGGATCCGCTTGCTGCCCAATCCGGTCACAGGCCACCTCGATGGCACTCCAGCGTCGGGCAAGGTCGCTCTGGTAGGCTGCACTTCCGAGGGTGTGCACCACGTACTGGTACAGGTGGTGCATGCCGTACATTGGCAGGTGGTCCTGTTCGGCTTGCTGGGTGGTCAGAAAATCCATCAGGCCGTAAGGCTCGGTTCCCGTCAAAAATGCAAACAGGGAACGCTCGTTCTGGGCCAATTTGCTGCGAAACAGGGGCCACAAAATCAGTGCCGTGAGGGGTTCAATGGGCAAACACTCTGGAAGCAGGGTGTCCAGAGCCGGAATCCTCTTACGGGCCTCATCCAGCACACCGTTTTTCAAAACAGACTGCACGTGCTGCTGATAGGCTTGCAGGATTTCGGGGGTGCTCTGAAACTGCACGGCACTGGCAATCAGGCGCAGAAACTGCTCGGCAGGTTCCTGAAAATTCACATCGGTGAACCGTCCCTGAATCTTCTGCCATTCTGCGCGCGCCGTGGGATCGGCTTGCATCAGGTAATCCCCAAAACCCGAGTGCAAAACGGTGATCAGGGCAATGGGAATTTCGCTGCGTGAAACATACTCGGCCAGTTCCTGCATCACGAAAAGGTCTACGGTATCTGGGTGCTGGCCTGCATGCTCCAGAAACTTTCCAAACTCGTCCAGAATGAACAGCACTCCACCTCTGCCCTGCTTGTGGGCATGTTCAGCCACGATGTGCAGCAGATCGGTGGGTTTGGTGTTGGTCTCCTCCCAGTGGGCCAGAGGGGTTTCCAGCTCTGGGAAAGCCGCGGTGGCAGCTTCAAAAAGGGCCGCTTTGAGGGTGATGTGCAGGGGCTTGCGCTGTCCCACCACCAGCACAGGAAAAAAGGGAGGCAAATCAAAACCTGCTGCACCTTTGACAGCCTGCCCTTGCTGGGTGCGAGGGGACTGAAAAGCCAGAACATCGGTCAGAAACAGGGCAAAACTGGATTTTCCAGAGCCGTAAGGTCCGGTGATCGACCATGTGCGAGGCTGCCCGGTGTGGGCAAGCCCCTGCAAGATCCTCGTGGTGAGTTGTCTTGCGTTGGGGGTCAGGATGTACCCCTCCAGATGTCGGGCATCCTGCCAGTCTTTGACCAGTTGCACCGAGCGGTGAAAACGGCCCTGCACCGACACCATTTCACTGAGCAGGGGAACCATCAGTTTCCTCCTTCCCAGCCGTAATGGGCTTTGAGCAAATCGAGTTTGTCCTGTTCAGCCCACGAGCGGTTGCGAATCAGACTGCGCATTCCAGCCGTGTCGTCAAAATGGATTCCAGTGATGGCCTGAAGCTGCTCAAGGCGGTTCAAAAAAGCCGTTTCAGTGAGCTTGAAGGCTGCTCCCGGTGCGCCGGGATGGTACATGAAACGCTCGAGGCCAACGGTGGTGACCTCGGGGTAGACTTTCTGCCAATGGTCCACGAGTGCATAGGCAAAAATCAGGTCCGGCAGGCTGCGGTGTTCTCCGCGCACAAATTCAAAGGTGTTGCGGTCCACGCGCCGCATCAGACCCAATTCCACCAAGGGAGAATCGAAAGACTCCTCTCCCACATGGCCTTTCGGATTCAAGGCGGGCAGGTACGTGCGCACCAACACCTCAAAATCCCGGTCCATGGAATTCAGGTTGGCCCGCACGCCCGGAATGCTCTGCACGTGATCAAAAGTCCACGACACCACCTCCTGCCGGGTGAAGGTGTCTGTGCGAAACACCGTGAACAGCAGGTGCCACAGGGTGGCCTCCTCGGGGTGGGACAGGAGTTGCCAATGCAAAAGCCACAGGGTTCCGGGGTCCTCAAGGTAGGGGTCCAAACCTTGGGCAGAGAGCAGCGTTTGGGCAAGGGGAAGCGCCTGATAGCTGCCTTTTTGACCCGTGAGTGGGGCAATCAGACGCAAAGCCTGACACCAATGCCGGATGCTGCTGACCATGTTTTTTCCCACCCCGAGTTCGGTGGTGGCATCTTCAAGGAGAAACAGGTCGGGTTGGCATTCAAGGTGTTGAATGGCTTTGGGCAGCCAACTGTACCTGAGTGCAAAAGATTCATGTCCACTGAACGAGTAACGGGAGAGCACACTGCTTTGCATGTCTTCACCTTTCGAAGCAAAAGGAATTTCAGGTCCCGAGCAGAAACATGCATCAAGCAAAAACACACCATAAAGCAATGTGAGATGTCGAGACATTGCTTGAATCCCTGCTCGGGTCTATGGGTTTAAATAGAATGGTAAAGACGCCTTGCGACACGAAATGACGTGCATCAAAAATTTGTTCAAATGGCGTCACGAAATGAAAAATAAGCAATATTCAGAAAAGCCTTTCTTTGATGCTATTTCCATCCCACAAACAAGAATTCTCCACAGGCGTCATTGCCTAAGGGTTTTCCCTATTAACCCAAGATTGAACTTCATATTTATCCAAAAACATAACGAGGCTTTGACTTCTTGAGATGTGCTTAAATCCCTTGCGCTCTGTTCTGGGCCATTTGGCAAAAGAATGAGAATCTGATGCATTGTTTGGCATCAGATTCAGGCAGATTGGAATGGCGTGATGGACGTGAACAGGTTTGAACATCGCAACTCACCTGAAAATCAGACGGTTTTCTTTTGTGACATGTTTTTTGAACTGTCAATCAGCTGATTCCCTGCACCCCGAGTGCAAAAACCCCATCCGGCGTAAAGAACACCCACTCTGCCCGCCCAACCTCCTGACCGTTGTCCTTGCGGTAGAAACGCCCAGAGCGGTAAGGGTTGTAGCTGATGTGGATGGCTTCCTCAGGCAAAGAAACGGTATCCACAGGTTCTCCGACCACAAAAGCATGCACTTCCTTTTGCCGGTTGCGGATCACCCTCTGGCGGGTCTTTTCATTCACCTCAAAGGTGCAATTTCGCAATGTGAGGTGGGTGGCATAACCCACCACTTTGCTCCCCTGACGCAGGCTGTACTGTTTTTTATGCAGGTTCTTTGCCACCCGGATCATGCATTGGCCTCTGGCTTGATTGTCCAGCAGTGACATGAGAATGACCAGAGCCTTTCATGCAATGCACGAAAGATCGATCAGAGGATGCAACCAGAGCACATCACCCCTCGTGGATCCCCGTAAAAACAGGTGGATCTTTCAGGAGATCAAGGCACACCACCCGCAGGGTGCGTTCACCTGTCAGTTTCATCGGAGGCAAGTGTTCTGGAAGGCCGGAAACGCTGGGATAAATCAGCCATAACGTTTTTGTGCTCTGGTCTTTTTGAAAGACTTCACTGTAAGCCAGCATCTGGTACGCATCTGCATTCAAAATTCCGTAAGCAGGAATCTGGTCTGGATCAAGCCGTTTCCATTTGGTGTCTGCAACGATCACACCCTCAGGTGCAGTGATCAACAGGTCTGGCCTCAGCCGAAAAACACTTTTATCAAGCACTTTTCCCAGAGCCTTTCCAGTCACCTGGGTTTTCACTTCCCACTCTGGAAATTGGGAACGCAGAAGATGTGCCACATAAGTTTCATACACCCGATTCATGTCGAACAGTACGGCAGTGGCCCGGCTCTGCCCTCCTGCCGTGAGGGGATTGAGTTCATAGAGCACCAGTTTGGACACATCCAATGCAGGTGCAAAATGCCGGTATCCTCGTTCCAGCTTCACGCTCTGGAAGTCCTGCTTCACCTGACGGCTGGGTGAAACATGCTCCAGAGCCTGCAGCAATTCCCGGGCAAGGCGTTTGCTGTCGTTGCGGCGGGTGAGGCGGGCAATGCGTTCTACAGCCAGGCGTGCGAGTCGGGTTTCAGGCCGATCTGGCAAAAATTCGTCGTACTTCACGTGCAACAGATGCATCCTGTGGTGGGGTTGTTTGACCTGCTGTGGAATGTTCAGACGGCCCTTTAAACCCAGCCGTTCCTCCAGAATTTCCTGATACGTGTGCGGCAGGCCATGCTGGATGGCTTTTTTGAGGACCTCGAGTGCGTAACGCAGCACCACCTCAAAAAGTGGCATGCCTGCAGCATTGAGGTCTGCAGGCAATGCTGCCCGATAATTGTTTCCTCCTGCCGCAAGCATCTTGAACAGCATTGTTCTGCTGGCTGTCACGCCATCTTGAAGGTGCTCTGGTTCGTGGGTTTTGGGCAGGATCTCAAGGGTGGTGCCCTGAGGCGTGCAAATCACACCCACCCACTGTCGCAAACGCAAGGCATGCTGCTGACCATGCAGGGTGGAGCGGGCCAACACCTCCGTCTGACCCTTATTGCCCTCTACAGGGGTTTGCATGAACTTTCTCAGTTCATCAAAGGCGTCTGGAGGGACGCCATGCACCGATGGCCCAGAGCCAGCAGGTTTTGCTCCACGCACCAAGAGATCGTGCTCCCGAGCAACAATGTGGGTCATTGGACCTCGTAAAGCCCTTGAAAAGCACTGAGCCGTGAGAAAGCCGCTTCATTGTAGGTGAACCTGCGTCCTTTGCCTTTGTCGGTCACGTGAATGAACTGGTCTTGGAGGTCTTTTTTCTGGTCGTCTCCCAGCACTTCACGGATGCTGGTCCAGTCCTCAAAGAAATACTCTTCCAAGAGGGGCAGAATGCGGGTCCTGAAAGCAGCAGACACCTGCTCCAGCGTGGGAGGCACATTCAGCAGGTAGGCATGACCGATCATCTGGTCCCGACTGAGGCGCTCCTCAATGCGTTCATTCAGCACCTGCAAAAACTGCCGTAGGTTCAGGGTTCCCTCTGACACATCATCCAGTTTCTGATCCTCTGGCAAGAGTGTGGGGTCTGGCCACACTGCTTTGAAGGTGAAACGTCTGCGCAAAGCGGCATCCAACTGGGTCAGGCTGCGGTCTGCGGTGTTCATGGTGCCCATCACGTACAGGCTCTGGGGAACAGAAAGCTGGCGTTTGGAGAGGGGCAGATTTACCACCAGACCCTCTGCAGCACCAGCACGTTTGCTGTCTTCAAGCAGGGTGATCAGTTCACCGAAAATCTTGGAGATGTTCCCACGGTTGATTTCGTCAATGATGAGGACATGTGCCTGCAAGGTGTTTTCTGCGCTCTGGTCACCCACTCGGCCTCCTGCCTTTTGGACAGCCTTCAGAAACAAACCATCTTCCAGCCTGTAAGCCAGTTTGCCATCTTCCATTTCAGGCTTGAGGCCCTCAATAAAGTCCTCGTAGCCAAAAGACTGGTGGAAGGTCACGAAGGTGATCTGGCCTTCCCTCAACAGTTCATCGAAGCGCTGCTTGCGGTCCCGGCGCTTCTCTGGACCCTCATTGGCTGCTGCAAAAGCCGGGTCCACGATCCTGAGGGCCTCGTCAATCACGGTGTAGGTTTTGCCTGTTCCCGGAGGTCCGTACAGGATCTGGTTCAGAGGGATGCCCGGAGGGGCCAAGAACACGGTTTCCTGAGGTTCGACATCTGGGGCCTGAATCACCCGGCCTGTTTTCTGCGCTTCCAGCCACGCTCCATGTGAAAGCAGTGGAAAGTTTTTCTGCACGTTGCGGGACTGCTCCAGCACCTGATGGTAATCCTGCAGGGTTTTGACGCTCTCCACCCCGCCCACACCCATCTCCCTCAGGTAATGGACCACGATGTTGTTTAAAGGCAGGAAAACCTCTGGGTTCAACCAGAACAGCCCCTGGGTGAGTTTTGGCAAGCCCACTTGCAGGATTTTCAGGGCTTGCTCAAAGGTGTCTGGTTGCAGCGTGCCATCCACAGCCTGTTTTGCCAGTTTCCACAGAGTGGGAATATCCTCTGGCTTGCGGACACTACGATACGCAAAAAACCATGCGTTCATACCGGTGATTCCTGGAACACCATGAAATTCTGCAGGTATGGTTTCCTGAATCTCCAGTTTTTGACCAATGAAGGAAAAAAGCTCCTGAACGCGCTCAGGTTTGCGGTGCTTGAGCACCAGCGAAAAGAACGTGAAAGGATCAATGGAAGACAATTCCTCGTTCTCATCTGGACTGATGGAGACATTTGCATCCCTGAGCAACCTTAACAAGACCAGCTGGCGCTCAGGACCTTCAAAATCCAGAAGCTTCTGGCCCAGAGCTTTGAAAAACGGCACCCAGTCGAAATGCGCTGTGGCCCCTGAAAACATCGGACCTGCAACAGGTCCATCTTTCCAGTCTGCAAAAGTCCGATTGCTTCCCACCATCTTCCAGGCAGTTCTACCATTGGAGGCTCGCCCAAGGGTCACTGCTGCGGCAGCGCTCACAGAGTCAAAAAGCACATCTTCTTTGTACATGAACAGGTCTGAACCCGTGGTTTTCACCAATCGTCCCTGATCCAGCAGAGTGGTCCGTAGTTTTGAGTAGTTATTGTCTTTGAAAGCTTCAGTGATTTCGGCTCTGGCTGTGCTGCCTGCTCTGACTATGAAGCCTTTACCTTGAGGATGGCCTGTGGCTTTGATCCCCATAGAGGAAAGTTCGAAAAGGGGGATCGAGGTTGGCTTTCCTGTCATGGCATTTCCTTTCTGGAAGCTCAAATGAGCCATCAAACAACACCAAGAAAAGTGTAGAAAAGGATGGGATTCAACTTTTTCTGACCCATGTTACTGTTTTCAGCTTGGCTGAACATCCCAGAAAACCCTCACTTCATGGGTTTGCTCGTTTTCGGATGACGTTACCCCTTCAATCCTGACCCTCACTTCGGGCCAGAAAACAACCGCGCCAGAGGTCTGGCGCTCTGGTACCATCCTCGGAATTCCTGAAAAGACTGTTCCAGAGCGCCAATGCTCTGGTTGACCCTTTCACTGTCTGACCGTTGGGCATGCAGGATTTGCTGGACTGTATCCTTGTTGCTTTTGTCCACCTCAAGCAGGTGATTTTGCAAACTTTTCAAATCACCCTGCAAAGCTTGCACCTGTTCAGCCAGCAAGTGGTGGTTCTGGTGGTGCTGGTCGTGAAACACCTGCACAGCTTTCTGAACGGCCTCCAGTTGCTGCCCGAGCTCCGAAACCCGATGCTCTTGTGCTTTCAAATGGGGTTCAAGGTCCAGAGCAGGAGATGCAAGAACTGGAACAGAAAATGAAGGGGTCAGTGGCAGGCGGTCCACCGTGTTTTTCAATTGCCTGAGCTGGCTCTGGATGGGCTCCAGGGTTCCACGTTCCAGATTCTGGATTTCACGTTTCAGGAGGTCCTCTAAAGACTGTTCCATCTCCCTTTGCAGGGACCTGCGATCTGGAAGCGGGTTTTGAGGTGCAACAGGTGCAACCTGAACTGCAAGCCGTTGTTCTTCCAGTTGGCGGATTTGCTGCAAGCAACGGTCTGTTTCACTGTGAATGCGGGTCATGGCCTGCTCCACTCGGTTTTCCAGACGTTCCACAGCTTCAATGACCTCAGGCAGTTTTTCAGCCAGCTGGTTCCAGCGTTCCACATTGTGCTCAACCCTTTCCAGTAAGGATTGCAGGCGGTGTGGAAAAAGGCTGGTCTCTGGGGTTTCAGGCATGGTGGGCTCCAATTTCAATACAGTACAGGCTGCCCTGCTCGGTGCCGCACAACAGGGTTTTGCCGTCTGGACTGAGCACCATGCTGGTCACCAGTTGTTCAAGCTGCAACCACTGGCGCGCCCGATTGGAACCGTCCAGCAACCAGAGGGACTGGTTGGCATCTGCAAAAACCACGGTGTGCTGATCCAGCATCAGGGCAGTTTGCACTTCGCCGTCATGCTGATAACGGGTCTGAAGCAGGTTCCCAACGGTGTCCCAGAGCAGGAAACTGCCATCTGTTCCAACACTCAGGACCTGCTGGTTGCCTTTGAGGAGGCTGCACACAGGGGCTTGGTGGCCTGCCTTGGGATCACCCTGCAAGTTTTTGCTCAAGAACACAAGCTGACCGTTTTTGAGGCCCAAAACCACTTTTTGCTGCTCTGACAGCACCAGCATCTGGCTAATGTAGTGCCCCACTTGTGGGCTTTCCAGCAAACGATCACGGCTTTGCAGATCGTAAAGGGTGACCTGACGGCTGCGGGTGGTCACAGCCAGACGGCCTCCCATCACCCCGAGGCCCACCACCGGTTCATCGCAGGTGATGCGGTAAGGCACCGAGTGAAACGGACGGATCACCACCACCCCATCATCTCCGGCAGAGATCAGGCTGTCCCGGTAAAAGGCCAGCACCTGCACCCCTCCCTCATGCTCTGCAAAGGTTTTTTGGGGATGGTCCAGATCCTGCGGGTTCCAGCGTTTCACGGTGTGGTCCAGAGCAGCCGTGACCAGACTCTGGTCTGGCAAAAACAGCATCTGCTGCACTGCACTGTGGTGAATCTCGTGCTCGGTGACCTGCAAATCGTTTTCCTGATAGTCTGGTGCATCGTTCAGCAAAGCCAGAAAATCCAGCACCGTTTGAGGACGGTCTTTCACATTGTTTTTGAGGCATTTCGAGATGGCCCTTTGCAGGTTTGCTGGCACGTGGGCAGGCAAATCGGGCAGGGGCATGCTCACCAGATCGGTGGCCGCTGGAGGAGGACTGCCCTGCAAGCAGTGGTACAGGGTGGCCCCCAGAGCGTAAAGATCGGTGTAAGGCCCGTACCTGCCCTGTGAACTGTACTGTTCCAGAGGGGAATAACCGGGGCTGACCAGACGGGTCATGCTCTGGGTTTTTCCGGTGCTTTCACGGGCAGAACCAAAATCGATCAGGATGGTGCGCTGGTCTTTGGTGCACACGATGTTGTCCGGTTTGATGTCCCGGTGCAGCATCCCCTGATGGTGCACCTGCAAGAGGGCCTGCGAAACCGCGTGGGCCACCGAAAACACCTGATGGGCCCCCAGTGTTCCCCGACTGCGCAAGAGGTCCCCAAGGCTCTCCCCTTCCAGCAATTCCATGGCGTAGTAAGCCGTGCCATTTTCCTCGAAGACATCCAGCACCTTCACAATCGAGGGGTGCTGAAACTGGGCAAGGGTCTGGGCTTCCCGGATGAATTCCTGCTTCTGCTGCGAGAACTCCTGCAATGCAGTGGTGCCCACTGGAACCACATTCTGACCCACCCGCATCATGCCCTGAGGGAAGAACTCTTTTAAGGCCACCCCTTTGTTGTGCAGTTTGTCATGTGCCCGGTAGGTGATGCCAAACCCCCCCTGACCGAGCACCTTTTCGATGGTGTACCTGAATTTCAAGACCGCTCCTGAAGTCAGGGTGCTGACATTCAGGGGCATCCCACACGATGGACAGGTGATGTGGGTGCCCGTGACGGTGGTGTTGCAGTAGGGGCAGGTGTTCATCGGTTGCAACCTCCGGTGTCATCGGTTTTTTCAGAGGCACTCAGGGCTGAGTATTCCAGAATGATCTCCACCCGTTCATTGCGCTGATCGGTGCGGGAAAGCCCGAGGGCTTTGCTCTGCCCTCCACGCCCGGAAGTGGAAATGCTGTTCGCCCGAATGGCACAACTCTTGTCGGTGAACAGTTTCGCAACCGTGCTGGCCCTGAGGTTGGCCAGATCCCAGTTGTCCGGCTTGTTGAGGGGGGTGGGCATGGTGTGGCCTTCAATGCGTGCCCTGCGCCATTTGTCGGTGTTCTGGGCCATCAGGTCTGCAAACTTGGACAGCAACTGCTTGCCCTGAGGGGTCAGTTTTGCTGTGCCCTTCACAAAAAGCACCTGCCCTTTGAAGACCCACCTTTGCGCTCCCGGCGGATCGTTCTTGACCTTGTAATCCAGCATCTGGGGCCTTTGCTGCTCTGGAAAAGCCTGAATCACCCGGTCGTAAAATTCCTCACGCACGTCTTTGCGGGTGTCTTCTTTCTGCAAAATCGCCAGAAGCACCATCACCGTGAACAGGGTCATCACCATCACCATGCTGAGACCGTTGTCCGCCAGAGCGATGTAGGGGTTCACCTCCACCCCGTCCTGACTGCTCAGGCGTCGCATCAGGGATCGCCTGGTCCTTTCTCAAGTTTGACGGTGGGATTGGAGGGGGTGAATGGACCAATCTGGGCAGGTTGCTGCGCTGAATGTCCGTTCCCTCTGTGGGCAAGCGTAGAGACCACCTCAGCCCGCAAATCTTGCAGGTCCTTCTGTGTTTTCCTGAGTTGCCCTTGCAAAGAAAGGGTGTAATGTTCGAGTTGGTCTTGCAACTGGTCGCCAGACTGGGCGATCCACTGGTACACCTGCTGCCGTTCTGGAACCACCGTTTGCAGGGCACTTAACACATCCTGCGTCTTTTGCAAATCCAGATGCAGCTGCGTTCCAAGTCCATCGCTGGCCTGCTGGATGACCGACATCATGCGTTCTTGCTGCTCGATCAGTCCGCTCAAAGCTGCTGTCTGGTACACCTTCTGGTCTTTGAAATGATCCAGAGGGCTCTGGTCCTCAAGGGTGTGCTGCAAGGCACTGAGGCTCTGGTTCTGGGCGCTCAGGGCTTTGAGGAGTTCATCGTGGCGGAGTCTTTCCTGAGCCTGCATGTCTGCAGAGAGGCGCAGGACGTCCAGACTGGATTTGCTGAGGTCTTCAATTCTGGAGGTCATGGCTTGCATGCGCACCCCCAATTCATCCACCTCGTGGGTGTAGGTTTTTAGGGTTCCTTCCAGACGGTCATGCAAATGGTCAAAAGAGGTGCTGACACTCTGGGAGATTTGATTTCCAGACTGAAAGGTCGCCTCCCGGTTCTGGTCCATTTTTTCACTGAAACTGGTCATGGTGGCTGAATTTTGCATCAACTGACTGAGGATGTTTTGAGCTCCATCACTGAAGCGGTTCTGCACCTGCAGCAGGGCAGCAATCTGCTTTTTGGACATGTCTTCAAGATCTTCACGTCCTGTTTGGAACATTTTCTCAAGAGAGGTGTAGGCACTTCGCATATCAAAATGCAGATTTCGCAATGTTTGAGTGCTGTCTGCCAGATCTTTTGCACCTTCCGCGACTTTCCCAGATGCCTCCTCCAACGTAGATTTGATGGCCTCTGTTGATTCTTCTAAACTCTCCAAGGTTTTATGCATCACCAAACCGGCATTTTTGATCTCTTGACCAAAAATATCCGTTACTTCCTTGAACTTATCCCGCAAGTCTTCAAAAAAGTCCTGAGTCTTCTTGATGGCGTCTCGGAGTTCTTCAACTTGTTTTTCGGCTTTGGGTTTGAGGATGATGGGGGCCAAATACATGTGCCCCACATCGGCAATTTTGGCCAGCAACTTCTGACTTCTGCGCTGGGTTTCGGCCACAAACAAACCGAGCACCACAGCCCAGCCCACACCAATCAGTGATCCGTAAAACGCGCCTTTCATTTCTGCAAGGGCTTTGGGCAAAGCATCGGTCAAACGTTGGATGTCTAGAGTGTCGTCCTGAAAAGGCAAATTTCCAATTGTGTGCGCCAGACCCCAGAGGGTTACCACCAAGCCACCCAGCATCAACATGTTGGGAGCACTTTTCAGAGGAGAAAAAGATGCATGCACTTCTTCTGCAAGAGGCGTGAGCATGGTGTCAATGTCAGCAGCAGACAAATACCGCTGCTGTTGGGCTGTACGGGCCAAACGATAAACCAATTCTGGTCTGGTTCGGGCATCCTCCTGATCAGAGGAATTGAGACCTTGACCTTCTGGATTGATGTAGGTTTTCAGCCGTTTTTCAAGTTCATGCGCTGCATGATGCTCTCTGGCCATGTTGACCCATAAAACAATGACCCACGCAATTAAACCTGCTCCCGCGACACTCAAAACCACTGCACCAACGAAACTGTATGGTGTCAATCCCCAATGCTCAACCATGCTGGGAAGCCTTATCCAGTTGGTCCCCAAAGTGATGCTCGGGGTTGATGAAGCAACGCCAGCCGTTCTGGGCCGCTTCCTCTGGGGTCTTGCCAATCAAGCCACCATCATGCTCGCAGTAGAAACCGGGCTCGGGGACCACGCCACCCCAGAGGCCCCTGTCGCCTTTTTCCAACCACAAACGGGCCAGAATTTCCTGATCGGGTGGACTGATGCGCTGGTAAGCCGCAAACAGGTCTTTGCTCTTGGCGATGTAGCGCACCACGTATTCCCAGGTCCATTCTTTGCTTCCCCAATCCCGAACAATTTTGGCCGGATCCGGGTAACGCAGGAAAAACGCATTCACCTGATCGATCAGGAGGCGCACAAATTGCTCGCTGCTTTCCTCGGGGGTGGCCGTAGACTGGTGCCATTTTTGTTCGACGCGGGCTTTCAGAACAGCACGGGCACCTTTGAGTTGACCTCCACGCAGGTCGCGGTGTTCACGGGCCAGCATGCGTGCAGCATCAAAGAAACTGAGGGGCAAGAAGCGGTCTTCCATTGCGCCTCCCATCCCTTTCATGGGGAAAGTCAGGCGACCCGCCTTGATCTGGACCACCTCCAGCAGCACCCCAAGCACCAGCAGTTCTTCGGTTTCCCGCAAGAGGTTCCCCTCTCTGGGAGAAAGCCCGAGCCAGTAGATGTCCCGTCTGGTGTGAAAGGTGGGGAAGTCTTCACACTGGGCTTCGTGGATGCCGCCAGAGCCGAGCACGTCGGTCAGGCCACGCAGGGGAAAACGGTACCATTCGTTCAGCAGCACGATGCGGAAACGCTGCGGAGAGTAAGCAGATCCGCCTTTGTTGGCTGCAAACACCGAACTGATGGCGGTCTTGAATTCATTTTTCTGGCTGTCCGTGACGTGGTTGGGAAGCAGCAAACTGGTGACGTTCAGGATGCGTGAACGGTTGCCTTTTTCCGCCTGATTGCGGTCCACCCGCAAGAAGGGACGGGCCATCTGGGCGGCGTCTCTGGCCCGCATGGCCGGGTCTGCACCGCTCTGGTCGATGCCCAGTTTGGACCAGCGCTCCAGCACATCCACGTTGGCCAGTCGCATGAAGGGCTCCAAGGCTTTTTGCCACATGCGTTTCTGCTGCGGCTCTGGGAGGGGTTCGTCGCTGCCCGAGAGGAAGGGGCGAGACAGGAAATCGTCTTCGGAGGTGACATTGAGGGGGGGCATCAGGAGTTCAGGCACTTCGGTCCAGCTGGACACCACCTGTTCTGCGGCAAGGTTCTGGGCGTCTTCAAAGGTGCTGCTGGGGTCGCCCAGCCATTCTTGCAGGCAGCGGCGGTACTCCTGTTCCACCGAACTGTTGGGTTCAAAGATGGTGAGGCCCACCAGAGGGGGGGCTTCTCTGGAGAGTTCCTGCACCCGGCGGTCCAGCGTGGCGGTCAGGTGAGTCACCCTACCTTCGAGGCCCCGGATGCGGTTCTGGATGGGAATCAAAACATGTTTGATGCGTTCCAGCAAACCTTTTTCGGTTTTTCCACGCACAGTCTGGTTGGAGAGGGCCTGATGGGTCAGCTCGTCAATGCGGGCTTCCATTTCTTCGAGGAGTAGGTTGCGGAACTGGCGCAGATCCTCTTTGCGCTGGGCCTGCTGGTTTTTGTTGACCCCGAACAGTCCACGTTTGAGGGGTTCTTCCAGCCGGACAATCAGGGCGTCCACGTTGCGGCGGGCTTCATCGCTGCTGGTGGGGGTGAGGTTCTGTGACACCTCCTGCACCCAGTCGATCCCGGCTTTGATCACCTTCTTGAAGGGGTCCGGGCCTTCGTACAGGTTCCCGAGCACTTCGGTGCCGTATTCTTTGAGGCGTCCGTAAATGCTTTCGACCACCCTTGGCACGTTGGCTTTGACCCCGGTGGCCACACTGCCCTCGCCAGATTTGAATTTCAGGCGGAATGCCTCCAGAGCTGCACGGATTTTCTCGGGCTGGGTTTCGGCCTGACGGGAGATTTCTTCCACCTGATCGCGCAGGTTCTGTTCCAGTTCCCGTTCGGTGCCGTCCCTGGCCAGCAGCAGGGCTTTCAGGCGATTCCATGACAGGCCCACCCTTTCCAGCACGCTGTCGGTGTCCACATCGTGGCTGTCCTGCCACCTGCGCAGGGAACGCAGCAACAGTTTGCTGGTGCAGGCTTCGGTGAGTTGCTGGGCGGGCACCTCTACGGTGGCAAGGCCAAAAGTGCAGAACACATGGGCCTGATTTTCGAGGTCAAACGTACCAGAGTCCACGCTGTTGCTGTAAGGGTCCGTGGACGGGGTGAACACATTCAGGAAAATGCGGTCAGCGACCATGTTGATGATTTCGGCCTCTCCTGCGGTGGTGGCTTTGTTGGGCATCACCAGATAGGGCAGGTCGTATGGGGGCACTTTCTTGAAGCGCTCACTGCTGGAGCCGTCCGGGAAACGGATCGGTGGTGGATCTCCCTTCTGGGACAGGTGGTGGTGATTCAGTTCCACCAGAGCGCTGTAGCTGTTCTTTTTGATCCTCTGGGCATAAGGGTGCACCGAGTTGGGGTGTGGGAGGGTAAAAATCCCGATCAGCTTTTCCTGCCCCAGGAAAGACCTGAGGAAGTACCCGAAATCTGGGGCCAGTCCAGAGCAGGTGCCTCCACACAGGGTGCCCACAATGAAAATCCGCACCTGTCCATCGGCAGCAAAAGTGACCTCTGGGTTGGTGCCATCTGGCAGGGGGCCTCGGGCTTCCTGTGCTTTGGCTTCTTTGAGGTCTCGCAGTTGTTCTACGCGAGAAAGCACCGAAAGCTTGATGTTCTCGAAGTTCTCTCCGTACAGCAATGCCAACCGGCCCACCATGCGGATGTTGCCTGCTCCACCCTCGGGATCAGGCAGTTTCTTGAGGGTGTCAATGTCGGCCCAATCATCCAGCGCGATGCGCTCGTTGTAGGCACTCATGTTTTGCAAGATGTCGTTGTATTCAGCCGTTCTGAAACCAATCGAGCGAAAATCCCCGTTTTTCTTGAGGGGGGTGGGTTCGTTGCTGTTGGTTTCGATGGCCAGAAAGCGCACCCACGGGGCTTTTTCAAGGCCCCCGAGTTCCCATTCAATGCGGCGCACCAGTTCATTGCAAATGCGGGTTCCAGTGCTGCCCAGTCCAATCACCAGGGTTTTGATGTATGTGCTCATGGGTTTCTCCTTGAAGCTTGAGTTTTATTCACTTTGTTCACTGATGCGGACTTTCAGTTCGTGCTGGAAAGGTCTGGGAGGCAGGGTGGATTTCTCCTGAAACTGCCCGCGCAATTCGATGCGGTAAAGACCCACTTTGAGGGGCAAAACGGGTTTCTGAACGGGTTGACCGTCGATGCTGTGCAGCTTGACCCCGTCCATCACTTTGATCAGGATGCCCTCTGGGGTGCGTTCCAGTTGGGCAAGGTCGGAGGGGAGGTTTTTGTCTGGGATCAACACCACCCGGTCTGCTGCGGCAATGCCCTGATCCTTGCGGATGTGACAGACCAGAGCAGGATCTTTAGGACCCGGAACGCTGAATTTCTTGCCCTGAACTTCAAGTTGCAAGGGCAGTTTGCTGCTTTTCACGGCTCTGGGTGCAGGGGTTCCAGAGGCAGGCTTGCGAGACCTTGTGAGACCAAAGGCCAGAGCGCCCAGCACCACCACACCTGCCAGAATGTAGACCCACAGCAGGTTTGCAGGTGATTTGGCAGCCTCTCTGGCTTCGGTCAGCAGTTCAGTGCGGCTTTTGGTCAAGGCTGCAGCCTGATAGGCGTTTGGCGTGACGATCACGGCATCAAGGGTGCGGGTTTTGCCCCCCTGCTCCTGAAAAGGCAGTTGGATGGACGCACCACTTGCACTGTTGCTGTCCATGCGTTTCCAGCCTTTCAGCACCTGCTGGTAGCTTTCATCTCTGGTTCCGATGGGTTTTTTGTCGCTGGAAGCCACGCTGTAGGCGGTGTTGGTGAGGAGAACCAGCACCGTGTCCTGATTTTGCAGTTGCCCGGCAAGTTCCACGATGGCCTGTTCAGTGTCATGGCCTCCAGTGGTGGCAGGCTGCGCTGAAAGGGGCCAGAGCCGATTGACCTGCTGTTTGGCAGCATCGTCTTTCAGGCTGGCTGGCAGGGTGTAGGGGTTGAGGTCTGCACCGGGATGGGACCACACGTTCATTTCCCATGCATAGGCCGAAATGCGGTCCCCTTCGATGAGGTGTTCCCGGACCAGCAGGTTGGCGATTTCTCGGGCGGCCTGTGCCATGGTGGGGTCTTTGGGGAAATGGCCGGTGCTGAACGCAAAAGCCACATTCAGGTGTTGTTTCTCTGGGTCGGCTTTGCCCTCTTGCAAAGCCTGCGTGATCTGCTGGTACAGGGAGGTGGCAGAGTTTTGCAGCACCTCTTGATCCAGTTGAATGGCATTGTTTTGAGCAGTGGTTTGGGTGTTGTTTTGTGCAACGGCTTGCACCACCAAAAACAATGTGAGACACGAAATCAAACGACGATCACGATACATGCTTCAACCTCCGAAACGAAACAACTGGAAAACCCCTGTGGAAAAATGAACGTCTTCATTTTAATCACCATACGCTCAGAATCCAGTGATGGTTTCCAAAAGAACGATCATCAATCCATTACAAATATTGAAAGTTTTTCATCTCAGAAGCCAAAAACAGAATTCCAGAGCAACATCCAAAATGGTGTTCCCCAAAATCCATTCAAAACCCCACACGCGACAACAAATGACACGGCTCAGCCACAAGAACATCCAAGACAGCTTTTCTCAAGGGTGATCCATTTCACCTGCAAGCAAGAGAAGCACGCTTGGATGGAGGCCTTGGAACTCTGGAGCAGGTGGTTTTCCCTGTTCGTCCATGGATCACCCGAGGCCACCCTGTCATTTGCTGTCGCAGTGGAGGTTTAAAGTGGAGGCATGCCAGGCACCTTGCTGATTCACCCGGACATCACTGCCCTTGCAGATTTTGTGCGGAACAACCACCCGGATTTCCCCACGGTGATTGCCACCAATTTGCTGTCAATGCGTTTTGTGCGCAAAGTCTCTGGCGGAGATTTGCGCACCACCACCTTGAAGCAGCTCTCCAACCGCATGCTGTCAAGGCAGGGCATCCGGGTGCTCTCCCCTTTCGAGAAACGCAAAATCTTGCAGCAGGTGGTGGAAAACACCAGCCTGCAGTACCTGCCGGTCAGCCGTCCCACTTTGAGACAACTGGGCAGGATCTTTTCCGAGTTGATGCACGCAGCCACCCCACCAGAGAAGCCTTTGACGGTGGCCCGCCCCCCCAGAGAGGTGGATGTGGCGGTGACCTATCAGGCGTACTTACAACACCTTTTTGCAAACAAGCTGGCCGATCCTGCTGCAGTGGAGTTTTTTGCACTGTCCTGCCCTCCCGAGCAGGGAAAACACCTGATTTATGGCTACCCTTACTTCGACCGGGCACAAATTGAATTGCTGGAGAAGGTGTGTTTGCCGGGCAGTGTGGTGACCCTGACCAGCTTTGGGCACCGCACCCTGATCAAGGCCAGAGGCAGCCGCAAAGCGTTTGAAGCGCTGGGATGGCAGGTTGTGCAGGCACCGGACGCTGCGCGTTCCACGGTCGGAACCCGGGCTGTAGAGCACCTTTTGAATCCATCAGGCGAGGTGCCAGAACACATCACCCACACGGCTTGCGCAAATCCAGAGCAGGAGGTGCGTCAGGTGATGGGCCACATCCACCACCTGCTGACCTCTGGGACGCCTCCTGAAGATGTGGTGGTGGTGGTGCGCGATGAGCACACCCACTTGCCCCTGATCCGTGAAATCAGCCGACGTTACCACCTGCCCATTTTGTGCGGCCAGATGCTGCCCCTGCACTTCACCCATTCAGCCAAACTGGTGCTCGCCCTGCTGAAAGCCAACGAAAACAACTGGGAGCACCACGCAGCTTTGCAGGTGTTGCAGCATCCTTTGAGCCGCTTTGCAGACGAGGTGGCCCTGAAACGCAAAACCCTGATCCCTCCTCCTCAAGCGCTGGAAGCATGGCAACTGGAAGGCAATTTCCGTGCTTTGCACCTTCCACTGAAAGCCACTGGCAATGTGTACGCCGAAAAAATCCGGCTGGCTCTGGAATTTCTGGGAGTAGACCGCACTGTACGAGGCACCCATCAGACGGTGATGGCGGTCCGTCGGGTGCTGGACGTGCTGGAATCCCTGACTTTGCTGAAAGAAACCACCCTTGCCGAACTGCAGCTCGAACTCACCGAGGATTTTCTGGACATCGGGGTGCCCACTGTGTATTCCCAGAGGGGGGTGCGGGTGGCCAGTCCTCTGGCCCTCAGTGGACGCAAGTACCCCCATGTGTTTGTGCTGGGCCTCAGTGACACGGTGTTTCCTCAGCGGCCTTCGGCGGATGTGCTGCTGGACGACCACATCCGCGAACGCTGGGAGAAAGCCGGGGTGGATCTGGTGCGTCAGGGGGAACGCATGCATGTGGAACGGGCTTACCTGCATGCCTGCCTGAACGCTGCCATCGACCACCTTCACCTGTTCAGGCCCCTGTTTGACCTCAAAGGGAAAGCTCTGGAAGCTTCGCCCCTGATTCGAATGTTTCAGTATGCACCAAGCCTTCCAGAGCCGCTTCCTGTCACCGAGATCGAAAAAGGCCTCAAAGGCAACGTTTCAGAGGAGGTCTTGCAGAAAGCAGAACGGGAAAAGGCCAGACAGGAGCACTTTTTGTCTGAGCACCATGGAGAACTGTTTGTGGATTTGCCAGAGAACCATGTCTGGAGCCCGTCTCAACTGGTGAAATTCGGGCAATGCCGGTTTCAATGGCTGGCCTACAAAGCCATGAACCTGCAGCCTTTTCCAGAGGTGCCCACCACACTGGAACGCACCACCGAAGGCACTTTTGACCACAAGGTGCTGGAAGAATTGCTGAACCCCCACCTCGGGCAACAGGTCCACAAAGAGCAGCTTTTGCAGGAATTGCCTGCAGCTTTCGAGCGTGCCGAACGGGCACTGCAAGAATCTGGAGATTTGCCCCCTTTGCCCCACTGGAGGTTTCAGCGTGCAGAACTGCATTCCCACCTGAAGCACTTTGTGGAAAGTCCAGAGTTCCTGCAAGAGCACAGCATTGCTGTGGCTCTGGAGTTTCCCATCCAGCACACCTTGCAGCTTTCAAAAGGAAATTTCACTTATGGTGGAATCATCGACCGAATGGAAAGGCAAGGGGAAGATTTGCAGATCATCGATTACAAACGCCACAAATACATCAGTGAAATCGAAGGTCCAGAGGGGAAAAAACTGGAAATCCAACTTCCCCTGTATTTGATGGCCACAGGAGCACAAGAAGGCCGCTACCTGAGTGTGCTGGACCGCAAAAAGCGGGTGATCCGGGCTGTAGGACCTGCCAAAAACAGCAAAAAATACCAGTGGGAGGAGCACCGAAAGCAGGTGCTGGACTTTTTAGAGGACACCCAAACACATGCCCTGCAAAACGATTTTCAGCCCACCCCCAGCAATGGGGCCTGCCATTTCTGTGAATATGGTTCCCTTTGCCGGGTGAAAGCATGACCCTGACGCCCAGACAGAAATTGGCCGTGACCGCCCCCGGCAATGTGGTGATTCAGGCCGGAGCAGGCTCGGGGAAAACCCACGTGCTGGCCGAGCGCATCCTGTTCTTGCTGGAGCAGGGCCTCAAACCCAGAGAGCTGTGCGCGGTGACCTTCACAGAGGCGGCGGCCAGCGAATTGCGCAGCCGAGTGGAAGCCTATCTGGAAAAGAAACTTCCCGAGAACGAAACTTACTGGGGTGAGGTGCTGGATGACTTTCCGGAGGCGCAAATCTCCACCATCCACAGCCTGTGTGGACGCATTGCCCGGGAGCACCCTCTGGAAAGCGACGCCAGTTTCACCATGCAGGTGCTGGATGAAGGGGCTTTTCAGAACTGGTTGGACCGGATTTTTCCGGAGATGCTGCAAGACCTGCCCAGAGGGGTGTTGCAAGACCTCCCCTATTCCCTGCTGTCAAAGGCTTTGCGGGAACTGCTCAGCGATCCGCTGACCGCCGAACTGGCTCTGGAGCACATCGACAACCAGAGCCCTGAAGAACACCAGCGCATGCTCGAAAACCGCCTGCAAACTGCATGGAATGCCTTCGCTGAACAGCGAAACCTGCACTTGCAGGCTTTGAAAGGGATTCAGTGCCGGGATTTGTCTGACCCCCTGCACCCGATGTACACCTTTTTGCTGCAAGCTCTGGGTGAAGAAAGCTGCCAGACGTTCAGCCAGAGGTTTTTCAGTTTTCCCTACAGCAAAAGTGCAGGTCGGGCTCCAAGCTGGAGTGACCATGGCAAGGCAAAAATCCATGATGCAGTGCGCTGGCTGCAAGAAAAATTTGCACACCTGCAGGTTCGGGAAGTGGACCTCTGGCACCACCGGGCTTTGCAGCAGCTTCAGAACACTTACCTGCACACCCTCAAAAAACGCTACGCACTGTCGGTGCGGGACAACGTGATGGGTTTTGCCGATCTGGAATACCACGCAAGGCTGGCCATGCAACATCCGCATGTGCAAAAACATTATCAGGAACGCTGGAAGGTGCTGCTGATCGACGAGTTTCAGGACACCAGCCCGGCCCAGTGGACCATCCTGAAAAACCTGCTGTCTGACCGCACCCTGTACACCGTGGTGGGCGATGAAAAACAATCCATTTACGGCTTTCGTGGATCAGATGTGCGGCTCATTCAGGCCCTTGCCAGAGACACCCTGCAAGGGGGCAGTGTGGTGGACCTCGACACCAGTTTCCGCACCCACCACAGTCTGGTCGAGGCGGTCAACCGGGTGTTTGAAGTGCTCTTTGCAAAACAAACGCATCCGAGCAGCGTCCCCATGCGACCCCTCAAAGCCGCCCGTGCAGAAAAACCCTCTGCCCAGAGCTGTGTGGAAGTGCATGCTCTGGCCGGGGACACCATCACGGAACTCCGGGAGGCCGAAAGCCGTTTGCTGGTCCTGAGGATTCAGGATTTGTTGCGTCAGGGCACCGAAATCCATGACAGGCAACGTGGGCAAAAAAGGCGGGTGCAGCCCCGGGACATCGCCGTGCTGTACCGGGCCAAGACCCACCTCGACACCTACCTGACCCCGTTCAAAAAAGCGGGGATTCCCCATGTGGTGGAGTCGGGCAGCAGCCTGTTTGGAAGGCAGGAGGTTCAGGACCAGATCACTTTCCTGCAATTTCTGTCCAACCCTTTTGATGACCTTGCCCTCGCAGCCCTCTTGAGGGGTCCGTGTTTCATGCTCAGCGACCCAGAGTTGCTGTCCCTGACCCGCAACATGCAGCAAAGCCTCTGGCACACCCTGCAGGAAACCCCTGCATACACTGGCATCACCCGACTGCTGAAATCGGTGTTGCAAGAACGCACCGACAGCAGCCCTGTGGAGGTCCTCGAAGCCCTGCATGAACGCACCCGTTACCCTCTGGTGCTGTCCCGCCTGCCCGAAGCAGAGCGCCAGTTGCTGAATGTGTCCCGTTTCAAAGAGGTGCTGCGCGACCTGTACCGTCAGGGCCACACCGACATTTTTTCTGCCACTGCTGCCCTTTTGAAGCTGGTGGATGCCGGAGCCGAAGTTCCCGAGGCTGTTCCCCCCTCCCTGAATGCTGTGCGTTTCATGACCATCCACAAATCCAAAGGTCTGGAATTTCCAGTGGTGTTTCTGCTTGATGCCCTGCACACCAGCCCGAACTTCAAGGATCAGGTGCTGGTCGCCCATGACCTTGGGGTGGCCTTGATGCATCCGGATGAAACGGTGGAAGAATCCGAGAAATACCAGCACCTGCATGAAGAACTCAAGGTGCGCAGCCAACTGGAAGAACTGCGCGTGAAATACGTGGCATTCACCCGAGCGGCAGACCTCCTGCTCCTCTCCATGAACGTGACCCCCAAACAGGAGTTGGCTTACCACCAGATCATGCAGGCCCTGGGCACCACCGACCATGAAGTCTACCCCTATGAAGCATGGCAGATTCCCTCTCTGGAACCCATCATCTTGCCTCCACTGCCTGCACCTTCTGAAAATGACGCGTCAGGCAGCGGTCCTTTGCCCTTCTTGCTGCCCGAGAGCCTGCCCGTGACTTCGGTGGGTGTGTACCTGAAATGCCCCCGTTCTTTTGAATACCAGCACCTGAGGGGCATGAAGCCCGTCACCTTGCACTGGGGACCCAAAACCGAGCGCCCCCGCATCTTGAGGGGCAAGAACATCGGGGGGTTGGTGCACACCGCTCTGGAAAACCACTGGTTGACCTTTGAAGACATCCAGAGCCACCTTGAAGGAGAACACCCCGCAGTCCTGCACGAGGTGTTCCGTCTGGTGTCCAGCCTTGAAGATGAAGCCTTCAAGGACCTGCAAGGGCTGACCTTCCAGAGGGAACGGGCTTTCCGCATTTCGTATGGCGACATGGCTTTTGAAGGGGTGATCGATGCCTTCACCGACACGTGGATCATCGACTACAAAACCGATTCGCATCTGGATCCCGAGCACCACCTGCCACAAATGGCCCTCTACAGCCACCACCTGCAGATTCCAAAAGCCTCTCTGGTGTACCTCAGGCACAACACCTTGCACACCTTCTCAGCAGAGGAGTTGCAGAAGGGGCTGCAAGACATTGACCGGATGCTTTCGGGGTTGCGCTCTGGTGTCCTGAACGCCAATCCCAGTGCATTCAATTGTCGGTTTTGTCCGCATCAGACACACTGTCCGGATGCTGTTCCTCTGGATGATCCTTGCTGAGTTGATCCGTACTGAGTTGATCCGTGAAGAGGAGGATCCAAACGGATCCTCCTCTTTCAAAAAACCTTTTCCAGCGAGACAACCTCTTGTTCTTCTGTCAAATGCTTTTGATCACTCCAGAGCCTCCAAAGGCAACACCACTTTGAAGGTGCTCCCCTGCCCGAGGGCACTTTCCAGGAACATCTGGCCACCATGCGCCTCCACAATCCAGCGGGCAATCGGCAAACCCAGACCACTTCCACCGGGGTCCCGGGCGTCCACACGGGTGCGGTCCACGCGGAAAAACCGTTCAAAGACCTTGTGGTGGTGCTCTGGAGCAATTCCAATACCAGAGTCCTGCACGGTCAGGATGGCCTGCTGTTCTTCTTGCTGCAGGGAAATGTGGATTCGACCTCCAGCAGGTGTGTATTTCACAGCGTTTTCCAGCAAAATCAGGGTCATTTGTTTCAGGCGGTCGGTGTTGCCGTACAGTTCGATGCTCTGGACGTCGCCAAGGTCAAATTGGTGGCCGGGAGAAATGCGTTGCACCTCACGCCATGCTGAATGCACGACGGCATGCAAAGGCACTTCTTCATCAAGGCTGATGGCCCGGTCTGCACGGGCCAGTTGCAGCATGTTGCTGACCAGTCGGCTCAGGCGGGTGGCACTCTGGTGCACGTCCTGCAAGATTTCTTTCTTTTCATCCTCGGGGATGTCTTCATAGCGCAAGAGCACATCGAGGTTGCCCTGAATGGCCGCCAGAGGGGTTTTCAGTTCGTGGGCTGCGTCGTTGATGAACTGCTCTTGCCGATCTGAAATTTCACGGTTTTTCTTTTCCAGTTCGGCGGTTTCGGTGATGTCTCTGGAGGCAGCGACCATGCCAGTGACCTGATGGCCTTCCATGATCGGCATCACCACCACGTCCCAGCAACGCATCTGGCCTCTGGCTGTGGGACAAAAACCCTGAAATCGGCCGATTTTGCCATTCAAGGCGTCTTGCATGGATTGCAGAAGGGCTGGGTGGGCATCCTCGGGCCAGAGGGAAACCCACTGTTGGCCTTCCATCAAGGCGAAATCATCAATTTGCATCAGACGCATGCCATTGCTGTTCATGCGCAAAAGTCGGCCTGAGGGGTCCAGAAACTTCAAGCAATCCGGACTGATTTCAAAAAGTGCTTCCGAGGTGGCAGGGGTCTGTCCGGCCACTTGCACCGTAGATGTTGCCATGTTGATGAGGGTGATGCTGGCCCAGACCGAACCATCGGTTTGCACCACAGGAAAATACTGGACATGCAGGTTTTGCACCCTTTCCTGATGGGTGTGACCCAAAAAAGCCTGCCGGATCCGGTGGGGATTCAGGTTGTGGCATTGCTGGCAGATGTCTTCCAGATGCATGTGCAGCACAGGTTGATCCTGCAGGTGAAGGGCCTTGATCGCAAGGTCATTGAGGTGTTGCAATTCCCCTGAAGGTGCAAACATCAATATGCCCAGAGGGACCTGTGAGATCAGGCTGGTGGCCAGTGAGGCATGGATTTGATTTGAATCACCCTGGGTTGAAGCATTCATCTTTGCCTCCAATCATACCCAAGAGGTCAGGTTTAAGCAAAAAGTGTAACTCTTACTTTCTTCATGAAGGATGTGACATCCATTTTGATTGTAAGCCAGCATGATATCTGGAGCCGGAATTGATTTGAAGCTGTAAAGCCTCCTTTGCAGCAAAACCCACATTTCTTGCGAATGAAAACCATGACGTTCAGGGGACTCTGGAGGGTGGGATTTCTGAGGTGCATCCGCACCCCTCCAGCAGATGACGAAAATCCCATGTTTTGATTGCAAACCCCCTTATTTTTGGCAAATCCATGATCGTTTTTGATTGACTTTGATTTCTGGTCGGTCTATGCTGGGTGCAAACCACCCCATGAGGACCCTGAAATGCTTGAAATCCGCCTGAAAAAAATCCAGCAGTTCCTGTACTCACATGGCACCGCCACCGTGCAGGAGCTGGCAGACCACACCGGTGCCAGTGTGGCCACCATCCGCAGAGATCTGGTCAAAATGGAAGAAGACGGGCTGATCAGCCGCACCTATGGTGGAGCGACCCTCACCAGTGAAAACGGTGTGGAAATTGCCTTTCAGGTGCGTGAACATCAATTCTTGCGAGAAAAACGCGCCATTGCTGAAACTGCCTACAGCCACCTCAAAAGTGGCATGACTGTGTTTCTGGATGCTGGAACCACTGTGCTGCAACTGGCCCGCATCATCAAAATGCAGCCCCTGCCCCTGATTGTGATCACCAACGGCATCAGTGTCGCTCAGGAGTTGATCGGGGTCGCCGAAGTCAAAGTGATGCTGCTCGGAGGACAAATCCGCCCCGAGAACCTCTCCAATGTTGGTCCTTATGCGGAAAGGATGCTGGAACACTTCTGGTTTGATCTGCTGTTTCTGGGCACCAGTGCGGTGCGTCTGGAACATGGCTTGTTCACTCTGGACGCTGCCGAAGCTTCTTTGAATTACCGCATGCTGGAGCGGGCTGGAGAGAAAATCCTGCTGGCCGATTCCAGCAAATTCAACCGGAGTGCCCCTTACCGGGTGGCGGAAATCTCTGCCCTGGACTGCATCATCACCGACCAGCACCTGCCCGATGAACTGGCCAAGCGCATTCAGGACCAGAGGGTCAGGATTGAACGTGCCCCTGTGGCCTCCATCGACCCCCTATGACAGGCCTCTCGGGATGGGTGTTGACCTCCAGTGGTTTTCAAACCGGCACTTTGACGTTTGAAGGCCGGGTGCAGCATTTTGAACCGCAAGACCTTTCAGGAAACCTGCCCCATGTGGTGCCGGGCTTTCTGGATGTGCATGTGCATGGCGGGGGCGGTTTTGATGTGATGGACGGTCCTGAAGGCATTTTGGGCATGGCACGGTTTCACGCGCAGCACGGCACCACTTCCCTGCTGGCCACCACCATGACCCGACCCTGGGAACAGGTGCTGCAGGCCCTTTCAGACATCCAACAGGTGATGGGGACGAGCGCAAAAGGGGCAGCGCAAGTGCTCGGTGCCCATCTGGAAGGGCCTTTCATTTCGCCTCATCGCCTCGGGGCACAACCAGATTTCACCCTTGAACCGACCCCAGAGCGCGTTCAGGAGGTGCTGCAGGTGGGGTGCATCCGGTTGGTGACCCTTGCGCCGGAACTCCCAAATGCTCTGGAGGCCATCAAAACCTTTGCAGACCATGGGGTGCGGGTCAGCATGGGTCACACAGCAGGCAACGAAAACCATGTGCTGGAAGCTGTGGCACATGGGGCGCGAGGCTGCACCCACACCTTCAATGCCACAGGGGGCCTGACCGGACGTGAACCGGGGGTGCTCGGGGCGGTGTTGACCTGTCCAGAGGTGCAAGCAGAGGTGATTCTGGATTTTCACCATGTACATCCGCTTTCTTTCAAGCTGCTGCACACCCTCAAGCCAGAAGCCACCCTGCTGATCACCGACGCCATGCGGGCCGCGGGCCTACCAGACGGTGTTTACGATCTGGGAGGGCAAGCAGTGCAGGTGAAAGAGGGGGTGACCCGCACCCTTTCGGGATCTCTGGCCGGCAGTGTGCTGACCATGGATCAGGCGGTGCGCAACGCTGTAGAGTGTGGGGTTGCTCTGGAGGAAGCCGTACGCATGGCGTCACGGTATCCCGCACGTCATCTGGGTCTCCAGCACAAAGGGGAAATCAAAGTCGGTCATGATGCCGATCTGGTGGTGCTGGACACAGGTTTGCAGGTCCAACAGGTGTATATAAAAGGCCAAGCTGTGTTGCCTGCTTGAAGCGTTTGGAGTTCACAGGATGATTCTGGAGTTCACCTGACCCACAAGGTCAGGTGTTTGTGCTTTCTGGTGCAGTTTCACAGATGATGTTGGCCGATGTTCTCTGGTGCGCTGTAGGCAAACTTCCTGCCGTGAACTGTTCTGCACGAGGATCTGAAGGCACCACCTCTCCCATGAACCACCACTGGATCATGAAGAATCAAGGAAAAATCAATTCTAATCATTATCGCTTATCTAAGTGATTGACTTTGATTGAATCTTGACTTAGGATGAAGACACCCAGAGATTCAACCTGAAGCGGCCCATGCCGCCACATTGCCATTCATCACCATCCACCGGAGGAAGCCATGCAAAGAAAACACCTGATTGCCCTCGGAGCTGTTTCGCTGACCTGCTCACTTGCAGCCGCCCAGAACCTCAAACCGGAGTACATCGCGCAGGCCACCGAGCGCACCATCCAACTGGACGGGGACCTCAAGGATTGGAACGGCCTGCCCAAGTACACCATCGAGATGTCCAATGGATTCCCCTCGGTTCCGGTGGGTTCCAAAGGGTACTTTCAGGTGGCTTACGACCAGAGAAACCTGTATCTGGTGGGGGTGTTTGATCAGGAGAAATCCACCGTGCTGGCCAAGCTTGCACAGGATGCCCCCGAGTGGTGGAACGATGACGTACTGGAGATTTACTTCCAGCCCAACCGCACCGACAAAGTGCCCACCACCCAGCATTTCGCCATCAGCCCATCTGGAGTGCGCTTCAAGAACTACACCGCCACCACCGAATACCAGACCGCCTCCAAAATCGAAGACAACCGCTGGATTGTGGAAGTGGCCTTCCCTCTGGGACAGGGGGTGTTTGCCTCTGCACAGGATGGCAGTGCATGGAACCTCAAGGTGGGCCGCGAGCACCAGAAAGCCGGAGAATACCCCCTCTGGCCGATGGGCGGCGACTTCAATGCCGAAACCAATTACGGCATCCTCAGCTTCAACAAAACCTTGCAAGACGCCAACGCCCTGCTCAGCAAATACCAGGTTGCCACTGAAGCCGCCGCACCCATCCAGAGCCAGCTTTCGGACATCTCCTCTTTTGCCACCTATTACGGGCAGGATGCACAGTCCATCAGCAAACTGAGCAACTTTGATCTGGCGATCACCCAGCCAGTGCTGACCAGAGCACAACTGGACGCCCTGCACGAAAACGGCACCCGCGTGGTGGCTTACCTGAGCATTGGGGAACTCGATCCCGGAAGCGTCTGGGCCAGTGAAGTCAAAGACAGCTGGGTGCTGGGCACCAACGAAAACTGGGGCTCCAAATTCATCAATGCCAGCGAAACCGGATGGCAGGACATCATGGTGCGTGAAACGGGCAAACTGCTGGCACAGGGCTACGATGGGGTGTTCCTCGACACCCTGGACACCGCAGATGTGTATCCACAGGCCGCCTCTGGTCTGGTGGCCACGGTGTCCAGGCTGCGCAGCACCTATCCCAATGCAGTGATCGTGCAAAACCGGGGCTTTTCCCTGCTCAAACAGACCGCCGAGCAGATTGATGCTGTGATGTTCGAGGGTTTTTCCAGTGCGTGGGATTTCAGCAAAAAGGAGTACCACACGGTGCAGGGCGACCCCAACTTTGTGGCTGCATACGCCAAACGGGGACTGGTGGTGCTGGCCCAGGACTACGCCAACAGCGACGACACCCACACCATCACCAGCGACTACCTGCGGGCCAGACAGTTCGGATTCATCCCATACGTCTCCAACCTGATGCTCGACCAGCTGTACATCCCCGAGCTGTGAGGCCCCTTCAGCGATCTCAGGAGCTGCCATGCTGATCCAGAATGCCCCCAAAACCCCCAAAACCAGAGCCCAAAAAAGCCAGCTCAGGCAGCAAGAAGCCCTGCTTGCCTACCTGCTCATCCTGCCGTCCACCCTCGGGATTCTGGTCTTCGCGGTGTTTCCGATTCTGGCCTCCATGGGCATCTCCATGACCAGTTGGGGCGGATTGACCCAGCCCACCTTTGAGAACTTCAAAAACCAGTTCACAGGGTTGCAAAACTACCAGACGGCCCTGAGTGACGACCGGGTGCTCCGTTCCATTTCCCACACGCTGACCTATGTGCTGCTGTCCGTTCCGGTGGGGGTGGCGGTGTCCCTCGGGATTGCCACCCTGATCCACAACCTGAAATCCAGCTTCCTGAAGACCTTCTTTCGCACCACCTATTATCTGCCGATGGTCACCATCGGGGTGGCGGTGGCCCTGCTCTGGCAACTGATGCTGAACCCTCAGGGCCTGATCAACCTGATGCTGGGCTGGTTTGGCATCAAAGGCCCGAGCTGGCTGGCCTCACCAGAATGGGTGCTGCCCGCAATTGCCCTGTTTTCGGTGTGGCAGGGCTCTGGAACCAGCATCATCCTGTTTCTGACCGCCCTCAGCAACGTCAACAAAGAGCTGTATGAAGCGGCCCAACTGGACGGGGCCACCGGCTGGAACGCTTTCCTGAAAATCACCTTCCCGATGATCAGCCCCACCCTGTTTCTGGTGCTGGTGCTCTCCCTGATTTCCAGCTTGCAGGTCTTTGATGCGGTGCTGGTGATGACCAACGGCGGACCCGGCGATTCCAGCACCACCATCGCGGTGTACATCTACAAAACCGCCTTCCAGTACTTCAAGTACGGCTACTCTGCTGCTCTGGCATGGATCCTGTCGGTCTTCCTGATCGTGCTGACCCTTGTGCAGTGGCGCATGCAAAGGGGCTGGGTGAACCATGACCAACAGTAACAGCCACAATTTCAAAGCCGTCCAGAGCGAAACCCGCAAGAAGACCCGCTTCCCCCTTCCACAACTTCTGATTGTGCTGGTCCTGTCCATCGGTGCACTGATGATCTTTGTTCCGTTCTTCTGGATGGTGTTCACCAGCTTCAAAACCCCCACCGAAGCTTACGCATGGCCTCCGGTCTGGCTGCCCAAAAACTGGAATGGCAGCAACTTTCAGCAGCTCTTTGACACCATCCCCTTCTTCAAGATGTTCCTGAACAGCGTGTGGACCTCTTTTGCCATCGCCACCCTGAACATCCTGACGGCAGCACCTGCGGCTTACGCCTTCGCCCGGCTGCGCTTTCCCGGCAACAACCTGTTTTTCGGGTCCCACCTGCTGTCCATGATCGTGCCGTGGCAAGTCACCCTGATTCCCACCTTCCTGATGGTCAAGCAATTCGGCTGGTACGACTCTTACGCCGCCCTGATCATCCCCAGCATCTCCAACGCTTTCACGGTGTTCTTGCTGTACCAGTTCTTCAAAGGGCTGCCCAAAAGCCTTGAAGAAAGCATCCTCGTGGATGGAGGCACCTGGTTCACCGCCCTGTGGCACATCGGCATTCCGGCCTCCAGAGGGGCAGTTGCGGCTGCGTGGCTGTTCGCGTTCCTCGGGAACTGGCAGAACTTCCTCTGGCCCCTGATCGTGCTGCAATCGCAGGACAAGATGGTGCTTCCGGTGGGTCTGCTGAGCCTGCAAAACCAGTTCTCGGTGAATGTGCCGGTCCTGATGGCCGGCGCCACCCTCTCCAGCCTGCCCACCATCATCGCTTACCTGTTCGTGCAACGTTACCTCACCGATTCCGCCATCACCAGCGGCATCAAAGGATAAAAAGGAGTCTTCATGAAAAACGCACTTGGTCTGACCGTTTCCCTGCTGGCCCTTGGACTTGCTTCCGCCCAGAAAGTCACCATCGAATACGCCACCTGGGATGCCACCCGCCAGAAAACCGATGAAGCCCTGATTGCTGCCTTTGAGAAAGCCAATCCCACCATCGATGTGAAATACAACCTGGTGCCTTGGGGGGTGTACTGGCAGAAAGCCGCCGCCATGACCGCCGGAGGCAGCACCTTCGACGTGATGTGGATGAACCTCGACAACTTCCCGTTCTACCAGTCTCAGGGGGCTCTGGCACCCCTCTCGGTTCCCGAGAAGTCCCTGTCCGGCATCAACAAAAACATGATCGATCCTTACCGGGTGGGAGGCAAACTGTACGGGGTTCCGCTCGGGCCTCAGGCGGTGACGGTGTTCATCAACCGGCAACTGTTCAAAGAGCGCGGGGTGGCGATTCCCACCAATGCGTGGACGTGGGAGCAGATGCTGGACGCCGCCAAGAAGCTCACCTTTGAAAAAGACGGCAAGAAAATCTGGGGCATCAATGCACAGGATCTGCAGGTGGACCTCGAATACGGCATGAGTTTCTACTACTCCAACGGTGGAAAAGGCATCATCAAAAAATCAGGCAACACCTTCAAGGCCAATCTGGACCGCAGCTTCAGTGACACCGCCCAGAAACTCAGCGACCTGATCTACAAGCACAAAGTCAGCGCAGGTCCTGCCGATGTCGGGCAGCAAGGTTACCAGCAGTTTCTGGCCGGACAGGTGGGCATTTTCGTGGAAGGCTCATGGATGGTTCCGGTGTGGTCCCAGAACCCGGACCTCGACTGGGCTTATGCCCCCTTCCCCAGCCTCCAGAAAGGCAAAGCCGCCAAACCGGTGTTCAGTGCCCACGCTCTGGTGGTGCCCGCAGGCAGCAAGAACAAAGAGGCCGCCAGCAAACTGATCGAGTGGCTGAACACCAGCACCCAGGCCCAGAGGATGATCGCCCAGAAAGGCCTGTTGCCCACCCTCGCAGACCAGTACAAAACCCAGTACCTGCAGGCCCTGCCCGGACGCAACGCAGGGGTGGTGTTCGATCAACTGAAAAACAGCGTGATCATCAACAGCGATGTGCGCAACCTCTCGAATCTGCCTGAAGTGCTCACCGCACTCAACACCAGCATGAACCTCGTGTGGACCGGCAACGCCAAAGTGGCCGATGCCGTCAAGAACGCCACCCGAGACATGCAAGACCTGCTCAATCAGGGGAAAGTGATCGGGAGCAACTGATGGACTTTGTGCTCGGGCTGGATGGGGGTGGCAGCAAAACCGCTGCCCTCCTGCTCAGCAACACCGGGGTGGTGCTGGGTCCGTACACCACCTCTGGAATCAATCCTTTTGACAACCCCCTCTGGCAGGACACCCTGATGGACCTGCTGAACACCCTGCCAGAGGTGCACCTGAAAGCGGCCTGCTTTGGCATGCCCGGTTATGGCGAAGTGGAAACGGTGTCCTTGCAGCAACTGGAAACCGTGCAAGCGTGGGCAGGTCCCACCCCCATCTCGGTGATCAACGACGTGCAGGTGGCCTTTGAAGGGGCCTTTTGTGATGGATTCGGCGTCTTGATGCTGGCTGGAACCGGCTCGATGGCATGGGGTTTTGACGGACAACAACACATCCGGGTCGGGGGGTGGGGCGAGAAGCTCGGGGATGAAGGCAGTGCCCACTGGATTGGGCAGCAGGCCCTGAACCTCTTGACCCACACGCTGGACGGCAGGTTACAGGATGACCCGTTCAAACGCCACTTCTCTGGGCACCTTGACCTGAGTCCCACCCACCCGGATCGGGACCTGCTGGGGTGGTATTACGGCTTGCAACACCCCCGGTCACAGGTGGCCGCTCTGGCCCAGCAGGTGGACCAGTTGGCCAGAGCAGGCAACCCCACCGCTTCAAAGATCCTGTCCGAAGCCAGCACCCATCTGGCCCTGCACCTTCAGGCAGCATGGCAAAAGCTGAACCTGCCAGACCGGCCCCTCATTTGGAGCCATGCGGGTTCCCTGTTCAAAAGCCAGCAGGTGCTTGAAGGGGTCCAGCAACACCTGCCCGAGGCAAGGTGGCATCCTCCTGTGTTTCGTCCTCTGTATGGCGCTGTGTGGCATGCCGCGAAAAAGGCAGGCTGGGACCAACCTCTGGAACGGGTGCAGGATGCCGTTTCTTCCGTCGGGCACTCAGGCTGAAAGCCCTCTCTTTTTGCACGCTGCACCCCTCGCACTTTCAGAAGCCGTCTTGTCTTCTTGTCCCTCCTTTCAAACGTCCCGTTGTTTCATGACCACCCCTCAAGACCGCTTCTTCAGAAAGGAAGTCCCATGAACGTCACCGAACAGAGCATCTTTGAGCAGTTCCCCTTCTGGAAATCCGCCCTTGACCTTGAACTTCCCGAGCTTGACCCTCAAAAGCTGACCATTGTGGTGGGCTGTGGAACCTCTTTTTATCTGGCCCAGACGGTCAGTGCCCTGCTGAACCGGCATGGTTTCCGCTCTCAACCGGTGGCAGGCAGCGAATGGACCCACCACGCCAGCAGTTACACCCCCGAGCAGGTGCAAGTGATTGCCCTCTCCAGAAGTGGCGAATCCACCGAAACCATTGAGGCTGTGCAGTACAGCAAACAAAAAGGGTACACCGTCATCGGGATCACCTGCGAAAAAGGCAGCACCCTGGAGCGCATCAGCGACCTGCCGATTTACGCCCGCACCCATGCCAGAGAAGGCATTGTGATGACCTCCTCGGCCAGTTTGATGCTGCTGGTCAGCATGCGCCTGATGGGGATTGGGGTGTCTGAGGCAGACATTGACCGTGCCGAAACTTTCCTGCACCTCGCAGACACCGAAATGACTGCACTCCTGCAAGGCCGTTCCCACTTCGTTTACCTCGGAGGGGGGCACCTGTACGGCATGGCCAACGAAGGGGCCCTCAAGCTGCAAGAGATGAGCCTCAGTTACACGCAGGCGTACCACCCTCTGGAGTACCGTCACGGACCCATCACACTGGTGGATGAACGCACCCTCGCGGTGCTGCTGTACAACGAGGAAACCGCCCCACTGGAGGCCAAACTGGCCTCAGACCTGCAAGCCAAAGGGGCCAGGGTGCTCGGACTTGGCGGTGCAGGGGACGTGTCTCTGGCTTACCCCACCGAAAACAATGAACTTGCAGCCCTGCTCACCCTGCCTGTGCTTCAACTGCTCGGGGAACGTCTGGCGCAACAAAAAGGACTGGACACCACCCAGCCCCGTCACCTGACCAAAGTGGTGGTGCTGTCATGACAGCGGCCCTCAGGCTCAAACCCAAGAACCGTGCAGCCTCCCTGCTGGCCCACGCCAGAGAGCACCGTTACGCCATCGGGGCCTTCAATGCCGTGAACATGGAAACCGCAGAAGCCATCGTTCAGGCAGCAGAACTGGAGAAAGCCCCGGTGATCTTGCAGGTGTCTGAAAACGCTGCCCGTTACGCTGGCCTTGAGCACCTGACCGCCGTGTGCCAGAGCCTCAGGGAGCATGCCAGCATTCCGGTGATCCTGCATTTCGACCATGCTGAAACGCTGGAGAGTGCCCTGACCGCAGTGGCTCTGGGTTACGACATGGTGATGCTGGAAGGAGGCGACCTCGATCTGGATGGCAACGCCAGACGCCTCAAACTGCTCTCCAAAACCGCCCATGCTCTGGGGGTGGCGGTGGAAGGTGAATTTGAAGTCACCCTCAAAGGGGATCGGGACGCCACCCACCTGTCTGCCAGTTTGCTGGAAGACTTCATGAAAGTCTCTGGCGTCGATGCAGTGGCGGTGGACATCGGCACCAGCCACAAACAAACCGAAAAAACCGCAAAGCTGGACCTGCACCACCTGCGCGACCTCGCACGGCACACCGCTGCCCCTCTGGTGCTGCACGGTTCCAGCGGAGCCACCCCCGAGGATTTGCGACTGGCCATCTTTGAAGGCATCTCGAAGGTGAATGTCGCCACCGAACTGATGCTGGAATTCACCCGTGGGGTCCGTGAACAGCTGTCTGACCCCCAACTGTACGATGCGAGAAAGTACCTCGGGTACGCCAGAGAGGTGATGACCGAGCGGGTGCGGACCCTGATTCAGAACTTCGGGAGCAGTGGGCAGGTTTTATGATTGTGGCGCTCACCCCGAATTTGTGCATGGATCGGGTGCTGCATCTGGACCGCCCCATGACCCCGCACAGCCTGCACCGGGTCACACAAGTGCATGAGTACGCTGGAGGCAAAGGGGTGAATCTGGCCCGTGTGGTGCGTGCTCTGGGCGGAGAAGTGCTGCTGGCCGGATTTCTGGGGGGGTTCAATGGCCTGAAGTTCCGGCACCTGATGCAGCAAGAAGGGCTGGATGGGGTTTTTGCAGAGGTGCAGGGCGAAACCCGGGAATGCCAGATCCTGCTGGACGGTTCAGCACACCCCACCGAAGTCTATGAAAAAGGCCCTGAGGTGCAGGTTCAAGACTGGCAGAATTTGCTGGAAAAACTGCCCAGAGGGAGGCTGGCCATTTGTGGAAGTTTCCCCCCCGGCAACCTGCTGGCCCACTTTCCAGCCCTTTTGCACCACCTGTCTGAAAAGCCCGTGGTGGACACCAGTGGCCCGGCCCTGAGCACCGCCCTCGCTGTGGGGGTCAGGCTCTGCAAACCCAATCAGCATGAACTCTCTGGCATTCTGGGAAAAGACATTCACACCGTTCCAGAGGCTTTTGAGGCTGCACTGGACTTGTACCAGAGGCACAAAACCCCCATTTTGCTGACCCTCGGGGAGAAAGGGGCCGCTCTGGTGACCAATCAGGTGCATCACGTGCTTTCCCCTCAGGTGGAGGCCAAAAACCCAATTGGAGCAGGAGACAGCCTGCTCGGGGCTTACCTGTGGGCCACAGAACAGGGATATGGCCCGGAAGATGCCCTCAGGTGGGGCGTGGCTGCAGGGGCAGAGTGTGCCCGCAAAGGGGGAACGGCTTTCGTGACCCGAGCAGGCATCACCGAACTGTATCAGCAAACCCGCCTGTTGCAAGCTTTTTGACCTGATTCCTGCAGAACAGGCGTCAGGCCGTTGACCTTCAGACGGAAGGTCTGTGCGCTCAAACAAAAGCGTGACGGTGTGCTTTTTGCTGACCGCTTGCTCCGTTGACCTGCCCAATCCCACACTTTGAAACGTGCAAAACACCAGAACCACGGAGGCCCGAGGTGTCCGGACCATCCGCAGACTGTACAGCAGACACCCTGCTCAGAGAGGAAAAACCATGACCAAGATCGTCATTCTGGGCGCAGGCAGCGCCGTTTTCGCGCAGCAGATGGTCACCGATGTGCTGTGCATTGCAGGACTGGATGCAGGTGAATTTGCTCTGGTGGACATCGATCCCCTCCGTCTGGAACTGGCCCACCAACTGGCCGAACTGGCGGTGCAAAAATCCGGGAAACCTTTCCGCGTAACGGCCACCACCAACCGCCTTGAAGCCCTTCCAAACACCGATTTCTTGATTTCCTGCATAGAGGTCTCTGGGTTGGAAAATGTCCAGCACGATTACCAGATTCCCCTGAAGTACGGGGTGGACCAGTGCATCGGAGACACCATCGGACCGGGAGGGCTGTTCAAATTCCTGAGGACCGCCCCGAGTTGGCACCAGATCCTGCAAGACATCGAGCGGATCTGCCCGAGGGCCGTGGTGATGAATTACACCAACCCGATGAGCGCTCTGGTGCTGCTGGCCACCCGTGCCACCCCGTTGCAGGTGATCGGGCTGTGCCACAGCGTGCAGGGGACCGCTCAGCAAATTGCTGGGTACCTCGGGGTGGAGGCCCAAAAGTTGCGTTACCAGTGTGCTGGCATCAACCACCTGAGCTGGTTCACCCAACTGGAGGTGGAGGGTCAGGACGTGTACCCGGACCTGATGGCAAAGGCCAGGGTGCCTGAAATCCATGAGCAGGACCCAGTGCGTTTCGAGATGCTGTTGCAACTCGGGGCCTTCACCACCGAATCCAGTGGGCATGTGTCTGAATACACCCCCTACTTTCGCAAGCGCAAAGACCTGATCGAGCGTCACACCCGCGCTGGATACCGGGGCGAGAGCGGTTATTACGCCCACAACTGGCCCCTCTGGCGCGCAAGCCACGACCGGCACGCCCGAGAAACCATCCAGCAGGGTCTGGATGCCCTTGAACTGGAACGCAGCCACGAGTTTGGATCTCAGGTGATCGAAGCCCTGACCCTCGGAAGACCGCAAGTGATTCACGGAAACGTGAAAAACACCGGTCTGATCGAGAACCTTCCTCAGGGGGGATGCGTGGAGGTGGCCTGTTTGCTGGATGCCAACGGCATTCATCCCACCCATTTTGGTCGGCTGCCCGAGCATCTGGCCGCTCTGGACCGCCAGCACATGGCGTTTCATGAACTGGCCGTTGAGGCGGTGCTGCAAGAAGACCGTGAGGCTGCCGTGCACGCCCTGATGCTCGATCCCCTGACCGCAGCGGTATGCTCTTTGCAAGAAGCCCGCAGCATGTTTGATGAACTGGTGGAGGCCCAGCAGGCCCATTTGCCTGCGTTTCTGGTTCGCCATTGAGGTTGCAGGGCCAAGTGTGCCTCGCCCCATCCTGAGCATTTTCCCATTCCAGAGAGGTGTTTTCCATGACCAGACCCATTCAGGCCCTTCTTCTGGGCGCAGGCAGCCGGGGTTACGATGTGTTTGCCCGCTGGGCGCTGCAACATCCCGAGCAACTGCAATTTGTGGCCGTGGCCGATCCAGATCCGGCCAAACGCCAACGCATGATGACCGAGCATGGCATTCCAGAGCACAGAAGTTTCGCCAGTTGGCAGGACGCACTGGAGGCCAACTTGCCCATTCAGGCGGTGGTGAATGCCCTGCCAGACCACCTGCACGAAGCCAGTGCCACCCGTGTGATGGAACTCGGGCATCACCAGTTGCTGGAAAAACCCATCACCAATGACCTGCCCGGCGCAGTGCGGATCGCCAGAGCTGCGGAAGCCTCTGGCAAGGTGTTGATGCTGGCTTATGTGCTCAGGTACACCCCTTTTTTCTCCACGCTGCATGGGGTGGTGCAGTCCGGGCAACTCGGGGAGGTGGTGCACTTCGAGTGGTCGGAGAACGTCTCTGCAATCCATTACAGCCATTCTTTTGTGCGCGGCAACTGGTCCAACACCCAGCGCTCCAGCCCGATGATTCTGGCGAAATGTTCCCATGACCTTGATCAACTGGCATGGATTTTGCCCCAAAAGGTCCAGAGGCTGTCCAGTTTCGGGTCTCTGGTGCACTTCCGGTCCCAGAATGCACCCCAAGGGGCACCAGAGCGCTGTCTGGACGGTTGCCCCGCGGCAGAAAGCTGTGCCTTTCATGCCGCCAAAATTTACCTGAACGATTACGTCCACTGGCCGGTCAATGTGATCAGCACCGACCTGAGCCTGCAAGGGCGCACCAGAGCTTTGCAGGAAGGCCCTTATGGGAAGTGTGTGTACCAGACCGACAACGATGTGGTGGACACGCAGGTGGTGATGTTTGAGCTGGAGGGGGGCGCAACCGGGGTCCTGTCCATGCATGGTCACTCGGGCGAAGAAGGGCGATCTGTGCGGATCGATGGCACCAGAGCCACCTTGCGGGGGGTGTTCACAGACCGCAAGCAGGAAATCTGGCTGGAACCCCATACTTTTGAGACCTCTTATGTGACTGGAGGCCACCCGATTCCCATTGAGGCCCCCAAAGGCACCGCTGGAATGGGCCACGGAGGGGGCGACGATGGGGTGTGTCAGGCTTTCATCGAGGCAGTGCGCTCTGGAAGCCCAGTTCCCACCCGCCAGTATCTGGAAAGCCAGTACCTTGCGTTTGCCATCGAAGAGGCCCGTTTGCAGCGGTCTCTGGTGGACATGGAGGCTTTCAGGGGACGATATGGGTTGGAAGAACCTGTGAAGTCTTTCTGAGGTCAGGGTAGGGGCAAAGTCGCTGGTTAGAGCCGTCAAGAGCCATCAGCCGTCAGCATTCAGCATTCAGCCAGAAGGAAGGTCTTCTTCATTGAAAAACCTGAGAGGGTTTTCTGTTTGGTCTTTGTGCTTTCGAAAGCAAAAGCCTCTGGATCAGCTTTTCGCTGAATGCTGATGGCTGACCGCTGAGCGCTTTTCAGTTGAGGGGCCAAACCCCAGACTTTATGCTTTCTCTGATGCCAAGACATCCACTTCTGCCCCAGCCATGTGCTGGGGTTTTTCAATTCCAATCATTGAACCAGATCTATAAATCATTTTTGATCATAGAAATGATTGACATTGATTGCATGCAGTGATAACTTCAATACAGTTCCATTACGTTTATGACCACGCTTTGATGCACCAACCAGAAGGGAAACTGATTTGCCTGTCCAGAACGGAGAGGCCACCGGAGGTATTGCCTGTGAAAACCATTCGCACCCTGACTTTGCTGCTCACCCTTGGATTGCTTTCCGCTTGTGGAACCACACCACAACCCCCAGAGGCCACCACCACACAACAACAGGCCACCAAAGCCCCCTCCCGCCTGAGGGACAGTCAGGGGAACCTGAAAGTGCTGAATTACGCGACCTTTTACAGCACCCCCACCACCGCAGATCTTGATGAACTGCAAAAACGGGACATTGCTTTCGTGCAGCCCAACGCGGTCAGCAACGAAAACATTCAGGCGCTGCAAACCATCGGGTATGCCATCTCTTACCTTTCCATCGGAGAAATCGGCATTTACAACACCTACTACATCAATGGGGTGCCCAAACTGGGATGGGAACTCCTCGGGTGGGACAAGGGCGATCCCCAGAACCACACCATTGTGGGAACGCCAGTGATTCCAGCTTCATGGGTGGTCGGCATGAACAAAAGCTATCAGGCACCCATGCTGGACCTCACCAACCCCGGTGCCAGAGCCTTTCTGGTGTCACAGGCACAGGCGCTCTGGAGTAGGCAGTTTGATGGCTTGTTCCTGGACACCGCAGATGATGCAGAATTTTTCGGTGCAGGCACCCCCAGCACGGTTTTTGAAAACGAAAACCTGATCCTGTATGCCAGCCGCCCCAGTTACGCACAGATGCGGGCAGGGTACATCACAACCATCAAAGCGCTCAGGGAAGCCTACCCGAGCGGCATTCTGGTGCAAAACGGTGGTTTTGATCTGGTGCTGGACAGTGAGAACAGTGGAGACGGCACCGAAGGTTACATTGATGCCGTCATGCACGAGGTGGCCACCACCCGTTACCTTCCCCCGAGCACCACGCAGACCAACCCCACCTTGAATGGGGCCAATTACCTGAGCTGGAACACGTATTATGCCCAGACCCCAGAGCCACAACGCACCAACGATCAGAATTACCGCATCAACCGTGACCAGCACGCCGATGCTTACCTTGCTCGGGGTGGGGTGGTTTTTGCACAGGATTTTGCCACACCAGACCGCACCGACCTCGCCTGCCTGTCTTACGAGGTGTCCCGTGCCCACGGCTGGATTCCGGCTTACTCGGATGCATACTTCCAGAAGCTGTTCAGCTACCCGGACAGCACCGCACAGATCCGCAGTTTCAGTGGTTGCAGCAATTACACCTACAAGAACGCTTCAGACTTTTCGGTGGTGTTTCAGCCCCGAGCGCTGACCAGCAAACCCGGCAGTGTCAGCACCGCCATCCTCAATGTGGGGGCCGTGAACGGGTACACCAGTCCAGTGAAATTGCGGTTTGGGAAAATGCCCTCTGGGGTGACGGGAAGTTTCAGTGCCACACAGGTGACACCCGGCCCAAACACACAGGTCACCCTGACCATGAACATCGCCAGCGCCACCCCCCTGAAAACCTACATCGTGCCAGTGATTGCCAGCAGTGCTGGAGCGAGCATGCGGTACGACCTGCGCCTGAATGTGGTGAACGTCAATGGGGAAACAGTGTGGGTGGCCAATGCCGGGAATGGCACCGTCTCGGCTTTTGATTCGCAGGCCAACCTGACCGCAAGCAGCACCGAAAACCGCAAAGCCAGCAACATCTCCCAGCCTTATGACATTGCGGTGGCCCCGGATGGAACCCAGTTTGTGGTGGAAAATGTGGGCAACCCGGCTGCACCTCAACCTGCTGGACGGGTCCTGAAATACGCCCCTTTCAGCCTGAGCGAGCCCATGCAAATCCTGAGTGGCCTGAATTACCCGACCAGTGCAGCTCTGGACAGCACAGGAAACCTCTGGGTGGTCAGCAGTGCACTTGACTGGTCAGGAGCGGCCAGAGGAACCCCCAGAATCAGCCGTTTTGCCCCCGGATCCTCCACCGAAACCTCTGGTTTCAATTTTCCTGCGGGCACTTATGGTTATCCCTTCCGGGCAGCCATCGACAGCCAGAACCGCCTGTGGGTCAGCACCACTTACGGACTCATCACCCTGTTTGCCAACCCCCTGACGGCCTCAGGCAGTGCTCCCGATCTGGTGTGGCAGGTCTCTGGCCTGAACCCCAAAGGGCTGACGTTTGATGGGCAGAACAACCTGTACGTGGTGGGCAACGATGGACCCAACAGCAAAGCGGTGAAACTCAGCACCCTCAACCTGATTTCCAGTCCATACACAGCAAACGCCGATTCCAGAGTGCTGGCCACTTACACCTCTGGCCTTTTCAGCCCGTTTGATGTGGATGTGGACAGCTTGGGCAACCTGTGGGTGGTCAATTCCACCAACAGCACTGGAAGCGGAGCAGGCAGCGTGGTGCGTTTCCCTGCCGTTTCAGGCATCCCGGCCAACACCCCCAATCTGTTGTTGAATGGCCCAACGCAGTACACGCTGGGCATTGCGGTCTCTCATCCACTGTGATCTTCTGAGTTATGAATTTCTGAGTTGTGATCTTTTCTGTTGCAAAGGAGCATGTATGAAAAAGTTGGTTTCATTGCTGTGCGTTGTTTCTCTGGTTTCCTGTGCCCAGACCCTCTCTGCTGAAACCCCAAGCAGGCAGGCGGTCCCCGATGTGTTCGCCTCTCCACAGGTGCCCAGAAGCTGGGATTACCGCATCGCTCAGGTGTTGACCTCCTCGGCATCGCAGGTGGTCAGTCAGGACGCATGGAACGCCACCCCCAGCAGCGTTGCCAGCCTGCATGCCGCTTCCAAAGCCGTGTTGTGTTACTTCAGTGCAGGCACCTGGGAGTACGACAACTTCAGTCGCCTGAACATCAACAAAGTGCTCACCAACGGCTCGGGCAATCTCTCAGAAGCACAGGCGGTCTCTCTGGCCATTCAGGCAGGCAAAAGCAGTTACACCTACGGAGGCCAGACCAGACAGATGACCGGAGACCAGCTCACTTTCAAGAAACTGGCTGGCAGCCAGCTTCCCGGCTGGGATGAATACGTTTACAAGATTGCAGGATTCACCGCCTCCAGCAGCACCGCTGAACACATCCTGCTGAGGCGCATCCTCACCGAGCACATGCAACGGGTGAAAACGCTGGGATGTGAGGCCATCGAACCGGACAACATTGACGCCCACAAGAATGTCTCGGGCATCACAGCCACCGACCAGTACAACTTCAATGTGTGGCTCGCCAACACCGCACACAGCATGGGCCTGAAGATCCTCCTGAAAAACGACCTCGGGCAAATTGCCGATGGTGCCGCAGAGGTTCCAGCAGGCAAACCCGGACTTGCCCGGATTTTTGACGGCATCATCAACGAAGAGTGCTTCAAGTATCAGGAGTGCGGGGAAATGAAGCCTTTCAGGGACCTGAACAAGCCCATTTTTGTGCGCGAATACCTGGTGACCAACTGCACCACTTTCAAAAGTGGCCGTTACAGCAGCAGTGACACCCGAACCCGGGTGCAGGTGGCAAGCAGCCTGAAGCTGAACGTCTCGGGTTCAAAATACGACAACGGTGGTTCTCCTGACGCAAACGCCAACCCGACCACCTGTGCTTTTGGCACCTGGTGATCTGAACGGCTTCAGAGGCTGGAGGGGTGACCTTCCAGCCTTTCCCCTGTGATTTTGTTGTGATCTGAGAACCTGCCAGAGCCCTCCCAGCAACCCTCTGGGGGCATCTGCCCCGAGGTCCGGGATTATGCTGCGTGTGGCACAGACCGCAGGGTTTTGAACTGGGGCATTCCCCACCCCATGGGCAAACCCTAAGACAGACTTTATTTTTCAAATCCTGCCCAAATCAAAAATATATATGGTATAAAGTGAGCCGACTGCTACTTTACTTCGCCGCGAAAGGACCAAATGAGAAAATTCTTCCGCTTGCCAGATGTATACAATCCCGTCCTGCACGCCCTTCAACAGGCCCCCGGCGTTCAGGATCAGGAGCATGCACTGCAAACCAGCGGAAAAACACAGCATGGTCTGCTCAGCAGAAAGTGATGTCCCCCTCGGGAAAAACCCGAGAGTGTACAGGGGTGGATCGTCCACCCGACCGAACCACAGGAATCCCCGTGAATCTGCACGGAAACACGGTCCCAAGGAGAATGCATGAAAAAGTCCATCGTTTTAATGGCCGCCTTGATGTCCACCTCTTTCGCCGCTCCTTACGTGTGGTCTGCCAACGTGACCACCAGCAAGCCCAGCGAAGTGAAAACCGGTGGCACCCTGCGCATGGTCCAGCTCAAAGACTTCGACACCTACAACCCCTTCACTTCTCAGGGCCGTCCCAGCCTGCCCGAGCTGCATGACGGTGAAGGCGGACTGATCAAAATTGATCCCGTCAGTGGCGACTACGAGCCTTACATGGCCGACAAAATGACCATCTCCAAAGATGGACGCACCTTCACCTTCACCCTGCGTCCCGAACTGAAGTGGTCCGATGGTCAGGCCATCACCGCCGACGACTTCATCAGCACCCTGAACATCATTGCCGATGAAAAAGTGGGCGACAGCCTGTACTCTTACCTCTACGAAGGGGACAAGAAAGTCACCTGGAAGAAACTGGGCAACCTGTCCCTTTCCATCACTTTCCCTGCCAAAACCATCCAAAACCTGGAGACCATCTCCTACCTGAACCCCCGTCCTGACCACGTGTTTGGTGCGACCTACCGCTCCAAAGGCGCAGAAGGTGTCAAGGCGCTCTGGGACCTGAAGACCGATCCCAAAGACCTCGTGGTGGCTGGCCCCTGGAAAGTGGAACGTTACGTGCTCGGTGAGCGCGTGGTGCTGACCAAAAACAAATACTTCGGCGACTGGAACAAGGACAGTGCTGGACGCGCCTTGCCCTACATCAACAGCCTGCAATACAACATCGTGCCTGACCAGAACGCCGCTCTGGCCCAGTTCCTCGCTGGCAACACCGACATCTACGCCCCCAGCAACCGCGATCAGCTCTCCCAGATCGCTGAAGCCAAAAAAGGCGGCAAGCTGGACGTGGAAATTGCAGCCAACGTCGGACCACAAACCTCTGTGGACATGATGTACTTCAACATGAACAAATCCAGCGATCCTGTCAAACAGGGCTGGTTCCGTGACAAGCGCTTCCGTCAGGCCATGAGCATGCTGGTCAACAAAGAAGCCATGATCGATCAGGTGCTGGGTGGCTTCGGTTTCGCAGCCTGGACCAGCGTGTACCCCCTGTACAAAGACTGGGTTGCCCCCAACGTCGACAAGTACAAGTACAACCCCGCTGGCGCAGCCAAACTGCTTGCACAGATGGGCTTCAAGAAAGGCAAAGATGGCATGCTGCAAGACAGCAAAGGCCGCAAACTGTCTTTCATCCTGATCACCAACTCTGAGAACAACCGCCGTCAGCAACTGGCCCGTCTGTTCGCCGACGAAGCCAAAAAAGTGGGTGTGGATGTCAAAACCAACTTCATCCCCTTCAACCAGTTGCTGGACACCGTTGGACCAGAGGGTGACGCTGCCAAACTGGACCGCAAATTCGATGTGGCCATCAGCGGTCTGAGCGGTGGTGGATTCATCAACCCCGTCGGTGTGGCTGCTGTGCTCCAGTGCGGTGGTGACCTGAACAACTACAACGCTTCCAAGAAGTGCATCGCTCCCTGGGAAACCCAGATGTACAACCTCTACCTGCAAAGCCGCAAAGAGTTTGACATCAACAAGCGCAAGGCCATCGCCAACAAGATTCAGGCCCTGCAAGCCGAAAACCTCGGCAACATCTACCTGGTGAGCCAGAGCGCCCACTACGCCTGGGACAGCCGTCTGCAAGGTGAATTGCCCAAGAAACTCGCCACCCCCCTGTGGGCCAGCAGCTACTTCGGTCTGCGTTACGGCGTGCTGAGCTGGATCAACGAGAAGTAAATTTCAACATGTGCTGTGCTGCGCGAGGACATCCTCGCGCAGTTTTTTTGAGGGGTCAAAAGGATTTGAGGTGACTTGCTGCGTTTAACAGTGAAACAGAAGGATTCACAAGAATCCTTCTATTTCAAACAACACGACCTCAAGCATCAACCTCTTATTGCTCTGTCAAATGCTTTGAAATGAACTTTCGCACCGCTTCCCACACTTCGGTGCCTCCGATTTCTGCACGCTCTGGACGCAGGATGCTGGCCCCATGTACCCCCATCAGGGACGGCACAACCTGAATCTTGTTGGGGCTTTTGATGGCTTCGAAGACTTCCTTTGCAGCCTCCACTTCACTGGACGCTTTTGCACTGCTGATGAACACCGCTGATTTGTCCAGTTTGCCCAGTTTTTCCACCATCAGGTCTTTGTCGCCAGACAGGGTCGGAGAAAAGCTGAGCACCCCCTGCACCTCGGGATGGACGGCAGCCGCCTGCAACACCAGCATCGCAGAGTAACTGCTGCCCACCAACCAGACAGGCAGGTTGGGGTGTTGGGTTTTGGCCCAGAGGATTGCGGCTTCCACATCTGGCATGGCTTCATCGTAGAAGTAGCCTCCACCATTCACCCGGATGGTGTCGTTGCCTGCACCAAACAGGGTTCCACCCACCCGCTGGTCCACCGCCAGAGCCACAAAACCCAATTTCACAAACTCGGGCGCGATGGGGGCATACTCGGTTTTGTTGGAATGGGCCTGATGGACAGCAGCACAACCGCCTTTGCTTCTGGATTGGGGTACTCAAGGGCGTGGATGGTCAGGTCGTCGGAGGTGGGAAAGGTCACGGCATTCTGGGCGGATGCAGCACCCAGTCCCAGAACAAGCGTCAGGGTGAGCAGGGATTTCGATAGGGATTTCGACATGGGATTCCTTTCATCAGAAAGCAGGGAAATGGAACCAAACGACAGCAAAACAGCATCCAGCATGACTTGAACGGTCATGGCCTGAACAGAAGTGATGCTCGGGTTGGGCTTCAAAAGCAGTATCGCGCAACCCCATTCAAATGTCCAATAGGATTTTTACCCTCGATTGATATGACTTTAATATGAATCTGAAACGGGTCAGTGGGGTTGCTTGGTGACCGAAATGTTGTGTTTCACCCAAGCAAGCGTGATCCACATGTGTCCCAAGAAAAAAGCCAGAGGATGTGCTCCTCTGGCTTGATGGATCAAAACCTTCGGTCCTTCACTCAGTCGTCTGAGCCCTCGTGCTCCTCCTCCAGAGAGATGCGCACCGCATGGAAGTATCCCAGTCCGTTTTTGGTGTCTTCGTATTTCACTTCCACCTTCAGACCGTCTTTGAGGTCCGCAAGGGTCCCCTTGGTGCCTCCCAGATCCACGATGGTGGTGCCATCCACATAGAAGCTGAGGTCTCCGACCTGGAAACTGCCCTTCACAGGGTCCAGACTGCCCAGCAAACCGGTGGTTTCATGGTCGGCAATCTCGGTCTCGGGTTTTTCGAACTCCACTTCCAGTCGGGTGGCGTGAATCAGTTTGGGGTTGCTGGCATCCAGGGTGCCTTTGACCTCCACGCGATCCCCTTCGCTGAAACCCTCTGGCAGGGTCAGGGCACTGAAGTCGATGGTGTAATCCCCGAGCAGGAAGGTTTTGCTTTCCAGGTTGAGGGTGGAAACCACACCCACCAACTCGTTTTGCTCGTGGTGCTCCTCGTGTTCGGCATCTTCCACATGCACTTTGCTGGCGGTGACGGTGGTGCCTTCAAGGGTGCCTTCCACCTCCACGATGGCCTGATCGGCCAGAGTGCCTCGTACATCTGCGCTGCCGTACAGCACCCGGTAGGTTTTGATGTCAAACAGTTTGTCGGTGGTGTTCAGGTTGCTGACGTTGCCCCTCAGACCGACTTCGTGCTTTTCGGATTCGGTTTCAGTGTCTTCAATTTCAATGCGGGTGGCCAGCAGTCCGGTGGCGGTTGGGGTGGCGTACACCTCTACAACTGCACCCACGGTCACATCGGCAAGAACGGCGTTGGCAAAGGTGCCTTTTCCGGTCTCTTTGACGATTTCGGTCAGGGCATCCACAGTCACGGTTTGCCCGAGCACCGTCAGGCTGTCGCTGGTGGTGGCGCTGACTGGACCTTTGATTTCGCGTTGCAGGTCGGCATCTTCAACGTGGTAGCCTTTGTCGTCCAATGTGGCGGTGCCCTGAATGATGGTTCCGGCCTGCACATCTGTTTTGGTGGTGACCGTGCCATTTTTGGTGATGGTGGCCGAATCGAGCAGCAAGGCTTTGCCATTGAACATCAGGGTTCCTGCACTCTGGGTCACGATGCCGTTGATGCCAACGGTTGGTGCGGTGACAGAAGGGGTGGTGCTGCATGCGGTGATGGCCAGTGCCAGACCCATCAGTGTGAGGGCTTTGGATCGGTTCATGGGTTGCCTCCTGTGGTTCAATGTAAAGGCTTTTGCTGATGTGAATCTGATCAAATCAGAAGCAAAATCAGCCTGTGAGACGCAAAACAGCACAAAGCGCAAGCGACAAAAAAAGCGCTTACAGAGATGAAATATTATTGTTTACACCTTACTTGTTACACTTTTATCACAACCTCCTGAGCCGTGCATGAAAGCAGAAGGCGTGCTCAGTCTGCATCTCCATCCTGCGTGGCCTCTGTCCCCTTTTCGTTTTCACCCTCTGTTCCTCCTTCTGCACCACCAAAAGTGGCTTGCAAGCCCAGCACAAGTTGGGCCGTTTCTGCAACGGTCAAACGGGCCTCAGGGTGCATGGGCAGGTAGGTTTTCTCGGGCATTTTTCCTTCCTGAACAGCTTCTGCGGCCTCATCGGCATCTTCACCGTAACCCGAGGCATTCACATTGAATTTGCTGCGCCCCTCATCCACATGGTTTTGCACCAGCCAGGACATGGGGGCCACATTCGAATACCACGGCCACACCGTCTGGTTGCTGTGGCAATCCTGACAGGCCCGGTTGAACAGGGCTTCGGTGGTGGGACTGTCCCATTTGGGTTGGGTCTGCACAGCAGGATTGTTGTGGGCATGACCATAAGGCACCAGTTGAATCAACACAAAGGCAGCCCCGAGCACCAGACCTGCGGTTTTCCAGAAGGTGTTGTGTTTTGACATGGGGTTTCCTTTTCATCCAGCAAAACAGAGACTTGGCGGTGCTGGTGGGGTCCAGCATCCCTCTGAAACCAGCTTAGAATGGGAAAATAAACAAAAGATAACAGGGCATTTACCGCTTTGTGATGCCCGAGTGCTTCAATGAACCCCGAGGAAACGACATGCACATTCTGCTGGTGGAAGATCACAAAGACGTGGCCCGTCCGGTCATCATGATGCTGGAACATGACCGACATCAGGTGCGCTGGGCCAGCACCGCCAGAGCTGCACTGGACCTGATGGCAGAGGCCGAACCCGACCTGTTGATTCTGGACATCATGCTTCCAGACGGCGAGAATGCAGGACTTCAACTGGCAAAACAGCTTCGGGAAGCGGGCTTTGAGCGGCCCATTTTGTTCCTGACCGCCAGAGATGCCATCGAAGACCGCATTGAAGGGCTGGACCTCGGGGGTGATGACTACCTGACCAAGCCGTTTGATGTTCAGGAGTTGCTGGCCCGTGTGCGGGCTTTGTTGCGCCGGGATGGCAGCAACCGCAGCCGGGTGTTTCTGCGTGAACCCTTGAAAGTGGATTTGAAGTTGCGTCGGGTCTGGTGGGATGGGCAGGAAAAACAACTCAGCGAGAAAGAATTTGCCTTGCTGGAGGTGCTGGTGCTGGACAGCGAGAAGGTGTTTTTCAGCGAAGCCCTCGCAGACCGGTTGTTTCCAGACGCCGAGACCCCCCTCCAGTCTTTGCGGATGTACGTGATGCGCCTCAGGGACAAACTGGGGCCTCAGGTGATCGTGACCGTCTCGGGAGGGTACCGCCTTGGACTTTCGTAGCCGCCTGCTGGGAGGATTGGTGCTGGTGGCCCTCATCACCACGGGAACACAAACCACGCTGGGTTATCTGGGGTTTCAGCATTCCCTGCAAAACGATCTGCAGGGTGACCTCGTGCGCTTGGTGGAAACCCTGAAAGTGGCCATCGAGCTGGAACATGAAACCGAGGACGAGGCTTTGCACTTCGAAGTGCTGGAACACCAGCCTGAAGTTCTGGAACTGGAAGGCCGGTGGCAAGTGTTGGAGGGGAACCAAGTGGTGGCCTCCTCTGTGCCGCCCTTTCCACAAAACCTCACGGGCTGGATGGTGAAAAAAGAGACCCTGAATGACCGGACGACCTTGCAGGTGGCCGTCAATGTTGCAGAGCACAATCAGGCTTTGCAGGAATACCTGAAATCCAGCCTCACCACCCTTGGCTTCAGCGTGGTTTTTGCAGTGGTGATGGCCCTTTTGCTCTTGAAGTACCTGCTTTTGCCCCTCTCTAGACTGCAACATGCCATTGGAGAGCTGGCCCGCTCGCATTACCCTTCTCCACTGCAAGCAGAAGGGCATGACGCTCTGGGAGAGCTGACCCGCAGTTTCAACCAGATGGTCAGCCAACTCCGTCAGGCTGCAGACCGGGAACGGAGTTTCACCCGCTACGCTTCCCATGAGTTGCGCACCCCCCTGACCGCCATCAAAGCCAATCTGGGGGCCGTGCAAGCCGGAGTGATGCCCGAGCAGGAATTTTTGGAGGTGGTTTCCAGCAACACCAGGCAAATGGAATCCATCCTGCAGGGCCTGCTTCACCTCGCTCGAGGCACTGGAGAACCCATCCCCTTTGACCTGAAGCAACTGGTCCAAGAACAAATGGGCTCTTTTTCGCCAGAGCAGCAAGCACGCTTCCATTTGCACCCGGACAGCCCCGATCCTCTGGAAGTGAACCTGCCCCGTGTGGCTCTGGGGAATGCCATCCGGAACCTGCTGGACAACGCCCTCAAATACAGCAGTGGACCTGTGGATGTGAACCTTCAGGCCCGCACTTTGCAGGTCCGTGACCACGGACAGGGGGTGCCCGAAGCCCTGCTGGACAAACTGACCGGAGCGTTTTTCAGGGCTTCTACAGACATCGAAGGGAGCGGTCTGGGATTGGCTTATGTGCAGCAGGTGGCAGAGGCCATCGATGGAACTCTGGTGTTCAGGAACCTGCCCGAGGGAGGCTTTGAAGTGCAGTTGTCTTGGTGAACATCAAAAAGCCTCCTGATTTGCAGGAGGCTTTTGAGCGACCCCAAAAGTCAGCCTTTCACACCACTGCCAATGGCAGCCCCTTCCACAAAATACTTCTGGAACGCAAAGAAAATGATGATCACGGGGAGCATCACCAGAATGCTGGCGGCCATCAGGTATTGCCACTGCACTTCTGAGGCGGTGCGGAAGAACTGCAAACCCACTTGCAGGGTATAAAGCTTGTCGCTGTTGAGGTAAAGCAATGGTCCCACGTAAGAATCCCAGGTCCCTTCGAAGGTGAAGATCGCAACAGTGGCCAGAGCGGGTTTGGAGAGCGGAACCATCACTTTCCACCAGATCCACAGGTCGCTGGCCCCATCCACCCGTGCAGCTTCAGAAAGTTCGTTGGGGATGCCCAGGTAAAACTGCCTGAGCAGGAAGGTGAAAAACGCGCCTGCGAAGTAACTCGGGACAATCAGGGGCAGGTAGGTGCCCACCCACCCGAGTTTGGAGAACAGGATGTACTGGGGAATCATGGTGACCATGCCCGGAATCATCATGGTGGACAAGAGGATGGTGAACAGCAGGTTTCGTCCGGGGAAGCGCAGTTTGGCAAACCCGTAAGCCGCCAGAGAGCAGGACAGCAAGGTGCCCACAATCACCGCTGCGGTATACAGGGTGGTGTTGATGGTGTAGCGGGTGAAGGGCGCAAGGGTCCACGCGTGAATGAAGTTTTCCCATTTGATGGGGCTCGGGATCCAGATGGGTGGATTGGCGTACACCTGCACGTCCGGTTTCAGAGCCGTCGAGAGCATCCAGAGGGCCGGGAAGATGATCAGGGCACTGATGATCACCAGCACAACAAAGGCCAGAAATTTGCCGAGCCGGTCCACAAACCGGGTCCCGGTGCCTTTGCGGCGGGTGGGGCTGAGGGGCAGGTTGTCGGTGGTCATTCTTTGGCCTCGCCTTCGTAGTACACCCAGCGTCTGGAGAAGTGGTTTTGCAGCAGGGTGATGCCCAGCGTGATGAACAGCAGAATCCACGCCATGGCAGATGCGTATCCCATGCGGTAGTCCCCGAAAGCGGTTTGCCACATGTACAGCCCGTAAAACAGGGTGGAGTAAGAGGGGCCACCTTTGCCCCCTTCAGACATGATCAGGGCGGCTTCCCAGAATTGCAGGGCTCCGCTGATGCCGGTGATCAGCTTGAAGTAGATGGTGGGGCTCATCATGGGCACGGTGATGCGGAAAAACCGCTGTAAGGGGGTGGCCCCGTCCAGATTGGCGGCTTCATAAAGCTCTTTGGGGATGCCCTGCAACCCGGCAAGGTAGATGATGTACCCCCCGGCGGCCCCCCACATGCTCATGATGATCAGGGCGGGTTTGGCCCAGAGGGGATCACCGAACCAGAATGGCGGGTATTTGATGCCGATGGCCCTTAAGAAGGTGTTGATGGGGCCAAGGTCCGGGTTGAACACCCACAACCACAGCAGCAACACTGCCACCCCGGTCAGCACTTTGGGCAGGAAGAAGATGGTTCTGAACACCCTCTGGCCGGGAATTTTCTGGTTCAGGAGCACGGCGATGGTCAGTCCCACCCCAATGCTGAGGGGCACCGCAAAAACCGCATAAAAGGCAGTGTTGCCCAGAGACACCCAGAAGAACTGGTCATCGAAGAACAGCCGGCGGTAGTTGTCAAAACCCACCCAGCGCATCTGGCTGGTGATGTCGTAGTTGGTGAAACTGGCGAACAGGGAGAACAACATCGGGCCAGCGGTGAACAGCAGAAAGCCGAGCAGCCACGGCATGATGAACAGGTATCCGGTGAGGGCTTCTTTCTGCCGGAGTTTAGACATTCTGGGCATGTGTGCCTCTTTTCTGCGGGCATGTGAATGTGCCTTGCATGGTGGGCCTCCTGGGTGCTGGCCTCGGGTGGGGACCCTGGGGCCTTGAGCGATCCGTTTTTATTTACTTAAATATATTAAAAAATTCGGGATTTTGGTATATGCTGTTCTTAAGAGACCGTCCAGAGTGTGGGGCAGGGGAAGTTCCCTGAGCCCGATTGATCCTTGCATCCACAAATCACCCTCTTCCACCCCGGCCAAAGGAGATTTCCCCTGATGATCACCACCGAACATCCTGCGAAGGTGCTTGCCATCGACATTGGCGGAACCAAACTCGCCATTGGCATCGTCTCCAGAAGCGGAGAACTCCTTGCCTCCCTGCGTTGCCCCACACAGGCCCACGAAGGCCCAGACGCGGTGCTTTCCCGCATTCTGGACCTCAGCCGCACCTTGCTGCAAGACCATGCGGTTGAGGGGGTGGGCGTGGGCTGCGGTGGACCCCTCGACACCACCACCGGCACCATCAAAAACCCCCCCAACCTGCCCGGATGGCTGGACTATCCCCTCGGGAGCCTTCTGAAAGACGCCTTGAATTTGCCGGTGCACATCGACAACGATGCCAATGCTGCTGCCCTTGCGGAACACCAGTTCGGCGCAGGCAGGGGCACCAGACACATGGTTTATCTGACCCTCTCGACAGGCATTGGTGGGGGCATCATCATCGATGGGAAACTGTACCGGGGCAAGCACGGCAACGCCGGAGAACTCGGGCACATCACCATCCAGCACGGAGGGCACCCCTGCAACTGCGGAAACCGGGGGTGTCTGGAAGCCTACTGCTCTGGGACCTCCATCGCAAGAAGGGCCAGAGACCTTGCCCGACAGCACCCGGAAAGCCTGCTGACCCAACTGGCAGGCGACCTTGAGAGCATCCGCGCCGAAACGGTGCTGGAAGCCCTGAAACAGCAAGATCCCCTGACCCGCATGTTCTGGAATCAAACGCTCGACATGCTGGCCGCAGGGATCACCAGCGTGATCCACACCTTTGACCCAGAGCGCATTGTTTTGGGTGGAGGGGTCACCAACTTTGGACCCGAGCTGTTTGAACCCCTCCGCCAGAGGGTGAACACCCTGACCATTCCCGACCTGAATGCCGGAGTGGACATCGTGCCCGCTGAACTCGGGAATGCGGTGGGGATCCTCGGGGCGGCAGCGGTGGCCCTGCAACATGCTTTTCATGAGGTGCTCCGATGACAAGTCATGACATTTTTGAGCTCTACCACACCGCACACCTTGAGGCTTTCCAGAAATTGCCTGAACTGGCCCCCCAGTTGAAACAGATCGGTGACACCTGCATTCAGGCCCTATTGGACGGCAAGAAACTGCTGATTTGTGGAAACGGAGGCAGCGCAGCAGATGCCCAGCATTTCGCTGCCGAACTGACCGGAAGGTACAGGCGCGAACGCCGACCTCTGGCCGCAGTGGCCCTCACCACCGACACCAGCGCCCTGACCTGCATTGGCAACGATTACGCCTATCAGGAGGTGTTCGCAAGGCAGGTGGAAGGGCTCGGGCAGGCGGGAGATGTCTTGATTGGCATTTCCACCAGTGGCAGCAGCCAGAACGTGTTGCGGGCCATCGAAACCGCAAAAGCCAGAGGCCTTCAAACCGTCATGCTGACCGGGGCCAGAGAAGGGGTTCCTGAAGTCGCAGACCTTACGCTGAAAGTCCCGAGCACCACCACCGCCCACATTCAGGAAATGCACATTTTCTGCATCCACGTGATCTGCGAGAACATCGACGAAGCCATTCTGGAAGGACAACATGTCTGAAAAACCCGACCCCCTCCCCTCCTCACCGTCCAAGAAAAAAGCCGTGTTCCACATGATCGGAAACGCCCACATCGACCCGGTGTGGCTGTGGAACTGGCAGGAAGGCTTTCAGGAGGTCAAAGCCACCTTCAGGAGCGCCCTGGACCGCATGCAGGAATACCCGGATTTCGTGTTCACCTGCTCCTCGGCAGCCCACCACGCATGGGTGGAGGAAAACGATCCGGCGATGTTCCGGGAAATCCAAGAGCGGGTCAAAGAAGGACGATGGGAAATCGTGGGCGGATGGTGGGTGCAGCCCGACTGCAATTTGCCCTCTGGAGAGGGTTTTGTGCGGCAGGGACTGTACGGCCAGAGGTACTTTCTGGAAAAATTTGGCACCACCGCCAAGGTCGGCTACAACCCGGATTCGTTCGGGCATGCCGTGACCTTGCCCCAGATCCTCAAAAAGAGCGGGATGGATTATTACACCTTCATGCGGCCCGGGCCCCACGAAATGGGCCTGCCTTCAAGGCTCTTTCAGTGGCAATCGCCGGACGGCTCTCAGGTGCTGACCTTCCGGATTCCCTACGAATACTGCACATGGGGCAAAAACCTTGAGGTGCACATCAAAAAATGCACCACCGAAATCCCAGATGTCAACGAACTGATGGTGTTTTACGGGGTCGGCAACCACGGTGGAGGCCCCACCAGAGAAAACATCGACTCCATCCATCACTTGAACACAAACCCAGAATTCCCCGAGCTGGTGCTCAGCACCCCCAACCGCTACTTTGAAACCGTGGAAAAACGCGAGAAAATCCCGGTGTGGACCGATGAATTGCAAATGCACGCCATCGGATGTTACGCGGCCCACTCGGGCATCAAACAGTGGGTGCGCAAAGCCGAAAACCTGCTGGTCCGCGCCGAGAAATTCTCGGCTCTGGCCCACCACCTGACCGGGCAGCCTTACCCCAGAGCGGAATTTGCAAGGGCATGGAAGAACGTGCTGTTCAACCACTTCCACGACATTCTGGCCGGAACCAGCATCGAAAGCGCCTACGAAGACGCCCGCAACGAACTGGGAGAATCCCTGTCCATTGCTTCCAGAGCCCTGAATTTTGCAGTGCAGAGCATCAGCTGGAACGTCCACATTCCCTTTCTGGAAGGCAGCAAGCCGATTGTGGTCTTCAATCCGCATGGCTTTGAGGCGAAGTTGCCCATCGAACTGGAATACGGCGGTCTGAAACCCGGCGATGTGCTGCTGGACGATCAGGGGAACCCTGTCCCCCATCAGGTGGTGCGCAGCGAAGCCACCGTGTCCGGGTGGCGCAAACGCATCACGTTCATGGCCGACCTGCCTGCTCTGGGGTACCGCACCTACCGGATGGTTCCCGGTGAAGTGCAGCCCACCCCGCAAGAAGCAGCCCCTGAAATCGTTCTGGAAAACCCCTTCCTGAAAGTCACTTTCGATGCCACCCTCGGGGCAATCCAGAGCCTTTACAACAAGGAACTGGACACCGAAATGCTGAAGGCCCCGGCTGCACAGGGATCGGTGTACCACGACCCCTCCGACACCTGGAGCCACGGCATCCTGCGCTACCCAAACCTTGAAGGGCACTTTCAGGGGCAGAGCCTTCAAATCATTGAAGATGGCCCCGTCAAACGGACGGTGCGCATGCGTTCGGTGTACCAGAACAGCACCCTCTGGCAGGACTTCAGCCTGTATGCCCACTCCCGGCACCTCGAAGTGAAAGTCACCGTCCATTGGCACGAAAAACACCGGGTCCTGAAGTTGCTGTTTCCCTTGCAACTGCACTTCCCACAAGCCACCTACGAGGTCCCTTACGGGGTGATCACCCGCCCTGCCGACGAGAACGAAAAACCCGGCCAGAGCTGGCTGGACCTCAGCGGGGTGTACCGGGGCACCGGGCAGATCTGCGGGGTCAGCCTCATCAACGACGCCAAAGCCAGCTACAGCCTGCAAGACACCACCCTCGCCCTGACGGTGCTGCGCAGCCCCATCTACGCCCACCATGACCCTTACGTGCCCTCTGATGACAGGGAATACCGTTACATCGATCAGGGGGAACAGCACTTCACTTACCTGATCCATCCGCATGCAGGCACCTGGCGGGATGCCGAAACGGTAAGGCTCAGCCAGAGCCTCAATCAGCCTGCTGTGGCGATCATCGAAACCTACCATGAGGGGAAACTTCCCTTAAGCCAGTCTCTGGCCCATGTGGACGCCCAAAACGTGCAACTCAGCGTGGTCAAACTGGCCGAAGACGGTTCAGATCTGGTGCTCCGTCTGGTGGAAACCCACGGCCTGAACACCACCTGCAAAGCCACCATGCTCGGGGAGGTGTTCGAGGTGAAGGTGCCTGCTTACGGCATCTGCACTTACAAAGTGCAAAGTGGGGGCTTGCAGGAAACCAATCTGCTGGAGTTCCCTGTGTGAGGGGGAAGTTTACAGTAGACAGCGAGAAAAAGCCCTTCAGGAAGTGAACAAACAGAATAAAAAGCCCAGAGAAATGGCTTTCACTCCTCTGGGCTTTTTTTGGATGGTGCTGACCCATCCAAAAAAAGCAGCCCTGTTGGGGCTGCCTCTGGATGCAAGTTCAAACTTCAACGCTCAAAAATCGCGTTTGCCCTCCTGCACGATTTTCTCGACGGTCTTCTGGGCTTCGTCCAGAGCCTCTTTGGGGTCACGGCCACGCAGCAGCACATCGTCCACAGCTTTGTTGACGGCGGTTTCGTAGGTGGGGGCGTAAACCGGGGCAGGCATCACGAAGGTGTACTTCATGTTGTTGATCAGTTGCTTGAACAGGGGGTTGGGGTTGGCGTTTTGTGCAGTGCGGGACGCTGGGATGTCGTTTTGCTCTGCGGCCCAGACTTTGGCCCCTTCGGTGGCGAGGTAACGGGCAAAAGCAAACGCTTCTTTGGGGTGCTTGGTGCCTTTGGGAATCTCCAGGTTGAATCCGCCACCCCATGAGGTCATGCTGGCGGGTTTTCCGCTCGGGGTGGGCACGGAGACCATTCCCCATTCCATGTCGGGCGCGTTGCGGTTCAGGGTGGTGATGTAGTTGCCGTTGCGCACCACCATGGCCACCTTGCCGCTCATGAATTCGTCCTGTCCGGCTCCACCGAAGGAAGCTTTGAAGCTGGAGTAGTTCTGTGAGCCGTAACGGTCGGTCCACTTCTTCATGAATTCCAGAGCTTTGACGGCGTTGGCGTTGTTGACGCGGGGATCTTCAAATTCTTTGTCGAAGAGGGTGTCTCCAACGTTGCCCACCCATCCGGTGTACCCGAAATCCCCGAAGTTGGGGTGGAAGCCCATCCGCACATAGCGGTCGCCATCTTTCTTGTCGAGCTTGTTGGAGAAGTTCCAGAGGTCATCCCAGGTTTTGGGGGCCTTGTTGGGGTCCAGTCCGACTTCCTTGAAGGCTTTCTTGTTGTAGAAGAGCACTCGGGTGTCGGTCACAAAGGGCAGGGCGTATTGCTTGCCTTTGTAGGTTCCGGTGGCGTACAGGTTGGGGAAGAACAGGTTTTTGGACTGGTCGGCACCCAGAGCGCTCATGTCGGTGATCTGGTTTTTGGCTGCGCGGAATTTGCTGGTGCGGATGTCGATGACCACCACATCAGGTGGGTTTCCTGCAGCCACCCCTGCGAGGGTTTTGTTGATGATCTGGTCGAAGGGGATCCCGGTGTATTCCACCTGAATGTTGGGGTTTTTGGCGTTCCAGGTGTTGATGATCTTGTCGATGGTGGGTCTGCGTTGGGCACTCAACCAGTGGGCCCAGAAATTGAGTTTGACCACTTCTTTCTTGGACTGTGCGAGGCTGGTTCCTGTTCCCAGCATGGAAAGACAGGAGACGGTAAGCAACAGCAAGTGACCTTTACGCATGTGACCTCCTTGGAGTCATCCGGTTGTGCGTTGTATTTATTTTTTAATTATATTAAATAATTGGGATTCGTCAAGGCAGAGGAGGTCGGGGTTAAGGTTCGGGCAAAGTCTGAAGTTTGGCAGGTCGACTGAGACAACCCTCAGCGGTCAGTGAAAAGCTGATCCAGAGGCCTTTGCTTTCGACAACAGCAAGACCGAACAGAAAACCCCTCTCCGGTTTTTCAATGAAGAAGACTTTCCTTCTGGCTGATGGCTGATGGCTGATGGCTGATGGCTGATGGCTGATGGCTGATGGCTGATGGCTCCTTCTGCATCACCCGAACATGCGACTTTGCGTTCCACCTTGGGTCGGGGTTAAGGCCTGAGTTCAGCCACCTGCTCTGGCGTCAATCCCTGAAACGATCTACCTTGCAGAAGAAAAAACACCTTCAAAGCTTCTTCCAGTTCTTCGGTAGCATAAGCTGCCTCATCCAGAGAGCGCCCCGAGACCACCGGACCGTGGTTCGCCAGCAAGACCGCGGTGTGTTTCGCTGCACGGAGGGCAATTTCCTGCCCGAGATGGGTAGAACCGGGCCTGTGGTACGGCACCAGAGGCAAATCGCCAATTTGCATCACGAAGTACGGGGTGATGAACGGAACGCAGGACTCAGGGTTCAGGCCCTGCAAACAGGAAACCGCGACGGCAAAGGTGGAATGCAAGTGCACCACTGCCCGTGCCTCAGGCCGATGCTGATAGTACGCCAGATGCATGAATGCCTCTTTGGAAGGGGGTTTGCCTGAGATGGGGTTGCCCTGAAAGTCCAGCAAGCTGATGTCCTCTGGAAGCAACTCCCCGAGGCAAGAACGGGTCGGGGTGAGGAGCCAGCCGTCTTCCAGACGCACGCTGAGGTTCCCCGAGGTGCCCGGGCAGAGTCCCCTCTGGTACAGCCTGCGACCCACTGTGCAGAGGCGTTCACGCCATTGGGATGCGTTCATGTGACCTCCCACGCTTCTTCAAAGAACCGTTCTGAGCCGAAATTGCCAGATTTGAGGGCCAGATTGAGGCGGTCGGTGGCGGTCCACGGCACCCCCGGACAGATGGCCGGGCCAATCTGGAGGTAGGGCACCTTCAGGGCCTGCACCACCGCTCCAGAGGTCTCACCTCCGGCCACAATGAAACGGGTAAAGCCCCTCTCACTCAGCAGGATTGCAAGACTTGAAAGGGCCTGTTCGATCAGGTGACCAGCTTCCTGTTTCCCGAGCCTCTCCTGCGCAGACTGTACCTCCTCTGGATGACCACTGGCGTAGACCAGAACCGGCAGGTCCTCGGGCTGATTCAGGCACCAGTCCAGAGCCGTTTGCAGGGTGCCTTCAAGATCGCGGGCAAGCTGTTCAGGGTGCAGTTTCAGGTGTGGAAAAATCCTTTTGGCCTGCTCAAGTTGTTGCAGGGTGGCTCTGGAGCAGCTTCCGGCCAGAATGGCTTTGCGCCCCTCAAACCACTCAAAAGGATGGGCTTCTTGATGGGTTGCAGGAGGTTTCAGCCCGAGGGCCAGTCCACTCCCCCCGGTGATCAGTTTCAGGTGGGAGGTGGCCTCTGCAAGGGTGTGGAGGTCTGCATTGCAAAGCGCGTCCGTCAGGATCAAAGACGCCTGCTGGGACAGGGTTTCGAGTGTCTCCCCTGCTGCTTGTGGACCTTTGCACACATGGTCGTGAGAGAGAAGGCCCACCTGAAGGCGACTCTGGGCAGAAAGCACCCGCACCAGATCGGGGTCGGTCATGGGGGTGAGGGGGTGGTGCTGCATGCCGCTTTCGTTCAGCAGGCGACTGCCCACAAACAGGTGCCCCTGATAAAGGGTGCGGCCATTGTCCGGAAAAGCTGGACACAGGATGGTGTGGGTTTCAGAGAGCCGTTCCAGCAGGGCTTCCGTGACTGGACCAATGTTCCCCAGAGGGGTGGAATCAAAGGTGGAGCAGTATTTGAAGTAAAACCTCTGGCAGCCCACCCTTTGCAGGAAATCCAGTGCCTTCAGGGCCTCATCAACTGCTTCTGAAGCGGGAACGGTGCGGATTTTGAGGGCCACCACCAGAGCGTCTACCTCCGGCAGTGGTCCCTCGGGCAGTCCGGTGGTCAGTACCACACGGAAACCGGATTTCACCAGGTTGCTGGCCAGGTCGGTGCCTCCGGTGAAATCATCGGCGATGCAGCCCAGCACGGGCATGGTCAGCGTCCTGCGGCCCAGAGCAAGCCGCACACGGTCAGGGCTTCCACCTCGGGCACCTGCATGTCACTGAGGGCATGCCCGATGGACTGGTAGAAGACCCTCCCCTTGCCGTGCATGCGGGTCCATGCCACCGGCATCACAATGCCTTCCAGCCACGGGGCGTGTTCCCCATCAAAGGTGGTGGTGGCCAGCACATGGTTGCCGGGGTCCACGTGCATGAAATACTGCTCGGTGACCACCTGAAAATCAGCGAGGCCCTGACTGATCGTGTGGTCATGGTCCTTGATTTGCACGCTGTAGGGGCGGATGTTGCCGGGATGGCTGACGAATTGCCCTCCGGTCATGAACTGGAATTCGGTGTCTTCGCGGAAACTGTCTCCCATTCCGCCGTGAATTCCGGCCAATCCGGTGCCGTTCAGAACGGCCTCGCGGATCCGTTTGCTGCTCTCTCCAGAGATTTTGTCCATGGTCACGTGGGGCACGATCAGGTCCACCTGCACATCTTCTTCAGAAAGGGGGACGGTGTGGCTCTGGCTTTTCACTTCAAAGCCGTGCTGTTCGAGCCTTTGGGTGAACCATGTGTTGAATCCGACCGGGTCGTGGCCTTCCCAGCCACCGTAAAGGATCAGGGCTTTTGGCATGCGTTTTCCTCCATGAGGGTGTGAACTTCAGAAAGCGAAGGGGCGTGGGCTCCGGGCTGGGTGCAGGCAGCTGCACCGCATCCCAGCGCAAAAGCAAGCAGGTCAGAGGGTGGGGCTTCAGGGAAAGTGAGCAGATGGTACAGCAGGCCAGCCATGCTGGCGTCTCCGGCTCCCACGGTGTCCCTGACGTTTACAGTGTATCCAGCGTGCCTGAAGACCGCTTCAGTTGTATGCAGTTCTGCCCCCAAGCTGCCTTTTGTCAAAAGCACCTGTAGGTCAGGGTTGAACTTGAGAATGTCCTGCACGTTGGTTTTCAGGCCGAGGAGGTCTTCATCCGAGACTTTCAGGTGTTTCAAGAATGGCAAAAGTTGCCAGAACAGGGAGCGGAACCCCTCGGCCTCCTGAGCCCTGAAATTGGGATCGTAAGCCACATCGATGCCCTGCCGAACAAGGTCCTGCACGAAAGGAACCATCTGGTGCAGGAGGGGTGAACGCACCACACTGATCCCACCAAGGTAGACCAGTTTGGCTGTGCGGCACAGGCTGGCCGAAGGAACCAGTTGGCGGTCGCTGCCCCCTTCGGCACGGAAAGCATAGGTGGCCGGATGGGACTGGAACACGAAAGACAGGCTGGTGGGCGCAGGGGTCCTCTGGATCAAGTCGGTGCGGATACCGGCCTTCACGGTGGCTTCCAGCAAGGTTTCGCCAAACGGGTCGGTGCTGATCGCCCCCATGAATCCGGGCGTGATCCCGAGCTTGGCCATCACCCGGGCCACGTTCCATGCACTGCCTCCGGGCCGGGTCAGCCAGCTTTTGTCCTCCTGTCGGAGAAAATCCATCAGGACGCCCCCCACCGCAATGAACTTCACCACAAACCCCCAAACACCGGGCATTCCCCACGCTGCACGCACTCGTGGGCATAGATGTACATGGCGGTGGACCAGCTCTGGCCGCGAAAACCTGCCGGTTTGCCGCTCCTGCCGTGAAACCATTCGTTGAAGTCCCATTCCTGACCGGGCTCTCGGGCCATGCGGTTCATTTCGGTGAGACGTGCGAGCTGGTGTCTGGCCTCCGCAAGCCTGCCAGCTTTCACCAGAGCGGCCACGTAAAAGCCGCCCAGAAACGGCCACGCTCCGCCGTTGTGGTAATGGTCGGGCAGGTTGAGGTTGCGCACCCGGTAGTATTCACGCCATTCCCGCTCTCCGGGCATCACCGGAGGGTACAGGGCTTTGATGGGGTGGGGCTCATCGATGCCGTGGCTGCGGATGAAATCGAAAATTCTGGCGGTTTGCTGCTCATTTGCCACCCCGAACAGAATGGCACACAGGTTCCCGAAGGTGTCAAAGCGGTCACACCAGTCCCGGAAGGCCATGTAAGGCAGAAAGTACGGCCTTTCCTGATACAGGTTCACGGTGGCCCGGATCGGGTACAGCCATTCCTTGCGGTGGTTCTCCACCCACCCGAGGTCTTTGGGCACCTCGGGTCCCACCCACAGCAGGGTGTTGATTTTGAAGCGGATGTCCTCTGCACGCTGCAAATACACCTCCGGGTCTTGCCCGAGCGCTTCTGCCATGCCAGCCATGCTTTTCTGGGCAGCGTACCAGAGCACGTTGGGCCACAGGCTGTTGTAACGGTTGGCAAACAAATCGGCCCAGTCCATCGCCTCGTGGACCTCCAGCAGGCCACATTCGTTGGAATCCTGATATTCCAGCCAGGTGTAAGCCCGCTGGATGGCCTGCCACGCTGCTTTCAGACGCATGGTGTCCTGATCCATCTGGTGGGTGTAATGCTGCCCGATGATGAACCACAAACTGTTGTCGATGCACCCGGCATGGGCGGTGTCCACCACCACTTGTGGCTTGCCCTCTCCCACCTGCAGACTTCCCCCGTGGGCAATCAATGCCGGGTCGGGAATCCCAGTGAATCCCACGTTGTGCGGAATGTTCCCGAGCCTGCTCTGGTAGGCTTGCAGGGTGTTCAGGCTGCGCCGCATGATCTCCGGTCCCTGAGGGTCGCGGGTCACCATCAAACCCAGACCGCAAATCATGCTGTCTCTGGCCCACACCTGCTGGTAAGCGGTGCTGGACCCCAGAAGCCCGAGGGGGCTTCCGTTGGCGAGCAGGCGTTTCTCGGCAATTTCACGGGCCTGATCCATCACTGTCCTCCTTGCTGATGGGCGTGCCACACGCACCTGCGGGCAAACTGGTCGATCAGGTCTCCTGCCACCCAGTGAAAATCTGCCCGCACTTCTGGGAGGTCCTCAAACAGCACTTCCCTGAGGCGGGTGTCCTGCGGGTGGTCAATCACCGCGAGGGAGAGTTTCAGGATGCGCACACAGCCTTTGAGTTTGCGGGTCCATGGCAGCAGGTCGGTGAGCAGGTCACGGTTTTGCAGGTGCTCCAGACGAAACACCGCGTGTTCAAGTTGCAAGGCAACGTCCCTCAAATGCATTGAAGGGGCTTCGGAAAGCTGGATGGGTGGGCGACCCTGCAATTCTGGTCCGGCCTGCTCGGGCGCCCCTCCCCTTTCCTGCCAGAAGTGGTCCATCAGGGGGTACAGGAGATTGTCCAGCGCCTCATGTGGACCCAGAGGGTCCCGTCTGGCCAGTTCGGCAAGCCACTGCACGGCTCTGGCGTCCTGAGGGTTTCCGGTGCATCTCAAAAGCGCACGTTCCCACGCCTGAAACGGCTGGTACTGCTCACCAAGCTGCAGGTATTCGCTGAAGGTGATCAGGGGGATTTTGCTGGCCTCAGGTTGCAGGGCAAGGTTCAGGAGGATGCCCGAGCTTTCCTGCCACACCCCGGCCTCCCGGTTGCGGTAAGGCAGCAGGTGCGGATCGAAACGCATGTCCAGATCGTTGACCGGATAGTTGTCCCAGTACACCACCTTGCGTTTCAGGATGGCGGAAACCCTCAGGGTTTCTTCCCTTGTGATGCTCGGGCTGCACACGTCCGAGCCCGTCCAGAACACTTCAGTCTCTGGGGGCAGTTTCTCCCCGAGTTCCCGCAGGTAAGCAGAGTCGCCGCTGCCATAGTACTCGGTGGGCACAAAGGAAAAGACGCCGGGCGTGTGCTTTTGAAGCGTGTGGCACAACTGGCTCTGGGCGTTGGCCAGCGTTCCAAAGGCCTCTGCATCATCCTCATAGCGGAAACGGTCGGGCATGTCATCAAGGAAAAGCGAAAAAGACTGCACGCCGATATCCAGAAACTGCTGTTGTTTGTCAAGCAGGAGGCTGAGGTCTTGTGGATCGCTGTAATGGAATTCCAGAGGGCTCAGCCCCACCATGAAATCCACTCCGCAGGACCGGGCGTGCTCGGTCAGTCGGGCGAAAAGGGCCATTTCCTCTGGGGTGTAGGGTTCACGCCAGCGGTTGCGGTGCTGGGTGTCGTTTTTGGGTCCGTACAGGTAGGTGTTCAGCCCGAGGTCACCCATCAGGGCAATCAAACTGTGGCGCTCCGCGAAGCGGTACGGCCTGCCGTAAAAACCTTCGATCACGCCGCTGAATCGGGTCATGGATGAGGCTCCTGAAGTTGCTGGTGCAATTCCTGCAAGGTTTCCGCCCGGTGTTGCAACTGGTCCAGCCACTCGGGGGTGATCCGCACCGGGTCCCAGTGACCCCCGAGCAGCAAGGTGGGTTTTTCAGCCTGCAACATCCGGGCCACCTGCACGAAATCGGCCGGGTCAAAGCCGTTCTGGTAAATGTAATTCAGGGACAGACCGTCATCTGCGAGCACGTCCCCCTGAAAAAGCAGGCGTTCACCGTCGATGTCCAGCAGGAGGCCCACCGCATGGGGGGTGTGACCGGGCAGGGGGAGCACTTTGAAAATATGTTCCTCCCACACGAAGGTTTCTTCTACAATTTGGTCCGCTTTGATGGGGTCAAACCACTGGCAGGGCACATCCCACTGCTCGGGGTGCTCGAGAACTTCGGCAAACCGTCTGGGCAGCAAGACCCGAGTTCCATGCACCCGTTTTAAAAGGGGAATTCCGGCCACATGGTCATCGTGGATGTGGGTGGGGATCACCGCGTCGATGTGGGTCACTCCGAAAGCTTTCAGGTGGGGCAGGTTGTACAGCCACGGCCTGCGGGCGTGCCTTTCGGTGCTGTCGGCCATGCCGAACATGAAGTCATAACCAAAATCGATGAACAGGGCTTTGCCACTGCTGGACAGCACCACGTAATGGTGGGCGAAACTGGTGCGGTTCATCAGAACGCACTTGGTCACTGGAACGAAAGGGGCATCCCTGAGGATTTTGAGGCGCGGGTTGTGACGCCTCAACTGCACCAGAGCCCACAGGCGATCAACCGTCAGGGACAGTGCCGTCTGAGCGTCCCACATGATTTGACCGTGAGCGGGAAGCAGCACATCGATGTTGCGGTCTTGCAGGTCCAGCAAAGACAGGACCGACCCGGCCAGACCTTCCCCTCCGCCGTAACTCCACTGGGTGAACGACAGGTCCAGCACCTGACCGGGACCCGACAGCAAATCCCCCACAAAGGCAAAGCGTTTCCGCTGATGGTCGAGGAGCAAGGTCACACTGCCCGGCGTGTGTCCGGGGGTGGGCACCACTTCAAAAGTCCCGAGCCGTTCAATGCGGTCGTGATCCAGCAGTTTTCCAGCTTCCCGACCGGTTTTCGGGAGGTGGTCGTCTTGCAGGACCCGGTAACGGTTGAACCGCTGACGGCGGGCCAAAACCTCCTCTGGATGGGTGAAAAGGGGGTGCTCGGCCTCGGGGACCTCCACCTGAAGTGTGTCCGGGATGCCTGCGCTTTCAGGGTGCACGTGGGTGAGCAGCACCCCGAGCACTTCCGTCACCCCGAGGGTGTCCAGTTGCGCTAAAGCTTCCGGGTGGTGCTCGATCAGGACGGCACGGTGCCCTTCAATCAGGGCGTAGCAGTGGTGGCTGGACAGAAAAGCATAGAGGCCACCGTGAATCTGTTGCCACACGTCAGTCCTCCATGGGTGCCGGAGGGGTGAAGGTCGAGTGGACCTCCACAAAACCCCCCTGCTGAATCGAGCGGTGGGCGGCTTCAAACAGGTCCACGATGTGCGCGGCCTGCTCACCACTGGCCCGGTGGGGACGGTTTTCCCGAATCGCAGAGGCCATCTCGCTCAACCCGAGGGCGTACCGGAAAGGGATTTTGCTGGAGGGGTCCTCGGGTTGGGGTTCGTAAGGTTTGCCAAACGGGGCCTGTTCCAGCGTGGCGGAAGGCTCCACCCAGTTGGAGAGGTGGAGTTGCCCTTCATCCCCATGGAACTCGATGCCGGTCTGTTTGCTGGTGTGGGTCACGTAAAAAGAGCAGGTGAGGCGCACCACCGGACCACTGTGCAGTTCGATCATCAGCACGTACCAGTCCGGGGCCTGCACCTCGAAGGGCACCCCCCTTTTGCTGACCCGGTCTTTCTTGAGGACCGTGCCATACGCCCACACCCGCTTGGCTGGACCGAAAATGCTGGTGATCACCATCATGGGGTAAACGCCCACGTCCCTGAGCGGTCCAACCTCATAAAAACTGAAGGGGGTGGGGTGCCAGGTTTCGATGCGCCCGTGGTTGGTTTCCGCATAAATCATGCGCACTTCCCCGATGGCCCCCGAGCGCAAGGTGCGCAGGGCTTTCTGCTGGGCCTCCCCCATGAAGGTGATGGGAGCGCATCCCAGACGGACCCCATTTGCCTGCGCAGCCTCCACAAGTGCTCTGGCTTCACTGCTGCTGGAGGCCAGAGGTTTTTCACTGAACACGTGCTTGGAGGCTTGCAGGGCCTGCATGGACACCTCGAAGTGGGCGGGCAGAATGGTCAGGTTGAGGACCACATCCACCTCTGGATCGGCCAGCAGCGCTTCATAGGTGGGGTAAGCCTTGCAGTTCGCTTCGAGGGCCAGCTTGTCCCGTTTTTCCGGATCGAGGTCAAAGCAGCCCAGCAGGTGCAGGTTGTCAAAGGTCTGGATTTCCCGGGCGTACACGGCAGCGATCACGCCGCAGCCCACCACCGCCACATTCACTCTGTTCACAGCCATCCCTCCAGCAGCACCCGAGAGCGCCTGATGTCTTCATTGGGTTTGTAAGCATGGGGTTCGTGCTCCACGCTGATTTTTCCGGTGTAACCGATCTCTTTGAGGGCCTCCACACACGCCTGAAGGTCCACCACCCCATCCTGATAACCGCAGGTTTCGTGGGTGCCCACCTTGCACACGTCTTTGAGGTGGATGTGCACCAGACGGTCTTTCAGTTCCCGGATCGCCTGATCGGCAGGGTATTGCTGGGTGCCGTACCATCCGGTGTCGATGGTGGTGCCGATCACGTCGGTGTCGGTGTCGCCAATCTTGTCCAGCACCTCCTGAGGGGTTTTCTCGGGGTGGTTTTCGTAAGCGAACACGAGGCCGTACTTGCGAAGCTGCTCCACCAGAAACGGGCGGTTTTTGAACAGCAGGGGGGTGGCTCCGGCCAGAATGGAAATCCCCAGACGCTGCATCAATTCGCAGGTTTTCAGGAATTCCTCTTCGGTGTCCCCGAAGCCCCCGCAGTAGGCAAACACCGACATGTTGCGTTCTGTCAGGAGGCTTTGCAGGACCTCCACATGCTCTGAAGTCCACCACTTCTGGTTGAGGTGGAAATGCCAGAGTTCCAGTTGCGAGAACCCCAGATCCTGAATTTCCGCCAGCATGTCATCCATGCGTTCACGGAACGTCTCGATGGGAGAGAAATACAGCCGACTGGTGCGGCAAGCGATGCCCCAGTCCTCCTCGCTGGAATAGAACGCCTGACGGTAGGCAAAGTTGGCGGTGTTGAAAGCCATATCTCGGGTCATGGGTGCCTCCAAAAGTCTGGATTTGATGTTGTGGTGAGGGTTTTAAACACCTGCATGCTGGCCTTCTTCCTCCTCAAGGTATTCCTCTTCCGGCTCTGGCATCTGGTAAACAGGCTTGACCCGAGTCGCAGCAAAAGCGAGCCCCACTCCTGTGAACACGATCAGGGGCAGGGTCCACCATTTCAGGCTGATCAGCAGCAAGGTGAGGGGGACCAGCGTGTGCACATGTCCAGCCAGAGGTTCTCTGGCAAGGTCCCGGAAAGCCCATTGAAGGGCCTGCAAGTAAGGCTTTTTGCCCACGGTGAGCTGTTCCAGCAGGTGGGGTTGCACCGCCAGAGCCAGCACCAGCAGGTATCCGCCCAGCACCAGCAAAACCGCCTGTCCGAAAGCAGGCAAAATCTGCGCCCAGAACACCACATTGCTGTACAGCAAACCCAGCAGCAGCACCCAGCCCAGCAGGTACAGCATGCCACTGATCAGATGCTGGCGGACCAGACTTTTCAGGGCGCTCAGGGGCAATTTCTCCCCGTCGCGCAGGTTGCGGGCGATGTATTCGTACACGGCAAGGAGGGCCGGACCCAGCAGGACCACCGTCCAGCCCAGCACCAGCAAAATCAGGTTCAGCAACACCAAGAGGGCGAGGTGCTGCCAGACCATCACTCCCCCTTCGCGGATGCCGCGCCAGAAGCTAAGCATGGGAAGCCTTCCCTTTCACCATCAATGGGTGTCCCATGCACGGTTCCCGGACCTGACGAAATGCAGGATTTTGTCGGTGGCGGTGTCTTTCACGGCCTTCAGACCTCTGGCTTTGAGAACCGGATCCACCGAATCGAGTTCTGCACTGGTCATGCGGGGAAGGCCCCCCATCGCTGTGAGCAAAGCCACTTCCAGATCGGTGGCGATGTTCATCTTGGTGGTTCCGCCGCCGGGAATCTGCATGGCCTGATGCACGGTTTCCGCAGGCAAACCCGAACCTCCATGCAGCACGATGGGCAGGCTGCCGACCTGCGCCCGGATCAAACGCAGGCGTTCAAAATCGATTTTGGGGTTCTTGACCGGGTACACCCCGTGTGCCGTGCCGATGCTGACCGCCAGAGCGTCACATCCGGTTTCGGCCACGAAATGGCCTGCTTCGAGGGGATCGGTGTACATCTCCTCGTCGTTTTCGCTTTCCATGCGGTCGGTGGTGGTCAGTTTGCCCAGTTCGGCTTCCACGCTGACCCCTTCAGGGCGGGCCATTTCGACCACCTGACGGGTCAGGCGCACGTTTTCCTCAAAAGGCTGCGCCGAGGCGTCGATCATCACGCTGTTGAATCCGGCATCGATGGCGCTCTGGATCACTTGCAGATCCCAGCTGTGGTCCAGATGCAGGCAGAAAGGAACGGTGACGTTCAGGTCTTCCACCACCTGTGCAAGGGCATTTCTAAATTCCAGAGGGGTCACCTGAAACCAGCCCAGTTCCCGCTGGCTGATTTCGATGATCACCGGAGAGCGCTGTTCCTGTGCAGCTTCCATCACAGGCCGGATGCAGGCAAGGTAACGGGCGGAGAAGGCAGCCACCCCATACCCGTGCTGCTGGGCGTGGGGCAGGATGCCGTTCAGGTTCAGGCTGTCAGGAATCTTCACAGGGCCTCCAGAGCGGCACGCAGGCCACTTTCCGGGCTGCTCAAAACCGGCTTGTCTGGAGGCGGGTTCAGGGTGGCGACCACTCTGGCCATGCTGGCCTGTGCCAGCACCACCACGTCCACCTGCTCCAGAAGGTCACGCAGGGCTCTGGACACCAACAGGTCGTGCTGATCGCTGTTTCCAGTCATCAAAGCAGCGTAAGCCCCCTCAACCAGCACTTTTTGAACCTCGATGTCCCCCTGTCTTTGCACCAGACGTGCCGTGGGTTCCAGCGTGGTAGACACCGTGGCAATCACCCCGATTTTTTGCCCCAAACGGGCAGCTTCTCTGGCCATGGGTTCATCCACGCGCCAGAAGGGAACTTCAGCGTCAGGACGCAACTTTTCGACCACCTCACCCACCGAGGAGCACGCGCACATCACCCCATCCGCCCCGGCCAGACGGGCGTTTTGCAGGTAGGACCTCATGCGCTGTTCCACCTCCGGAGTTGGGCTTCCGGCTTGCATCACATCTGCAAGCAAACTGTCATCGAGGAGGTTGATCAGGCGCACATCCGGGCGGATCTTCTGGTGCAGGTCTTTCATGGTTTGCACCGTCACAGGGGTGGTGTGGATCACAGCGAGGGTTTTCACAGGACCTCCAGCAGCACCGTGACGATCTGCCACGGTTGCAGCGACAGTTGCACCTGCCCGTCTTCGAGGGTCAGGGGGTGCTGTTTTTGTTCAAGCAGGTTCACCAGAGAAGCCGTCTTCACGTCCAGCAGGGGTTTCAGGCGCAGGGTCTGGGGGTGGTGGCTCTGGTTCACCAAGCGGACAATCCAGCCCGGATGGTCTTCGGCGGGTTTGAATGCGGTCAAAAGGGCGTCCCCTTCCACCTCCAGAAAGCTGCCCGAAGGGGGAAGCACCGCATCTGGAACGTGGTGCTGGTTCCTGAGGGGCACAAACTGACTGGTGCGGGTGTCTGCCACCAGAGGGGCGTTGTAGGCGTGGGCCACGTTCACGGTGTGCGCATCTTCCCATGTGCCGTTGTGGGGGTAAATGCTGTACTCGGCCACGCACGGACCAAGCATCTGGGCGTCCGGGGTGCTGCTGGTGGGACCTGCGCCACCCACGCGGGTCAAGAGGTCCTCTCTGGACAGGTAACCCACGGTGCGCAGCAAGGTCAGGTGAATGTTGCCGTCTTCATCGGCACTGAATTCCGGGAGGCCCCGGTTCAGGATGCTGAGGCCCTTCTCTCCGTCTGACACACTCACGAAAGCCATCTGGGGATGTTCATGCACGGCAGGTTCACCGCTGCTCCTCTGGTCTTCTGGAAGGCGGGTGGGCCGGTCGATCACACAGAAGGCACTTTCCGCGCTGGAGGTCTGCACTTTGCGTCCCAGAGGGAAAACCGCCCGCAAACGGTGGTCTTTCAGGGTGTTCACAAAATGGGTGCGGATGTCCACCCGTTTCACCGAAGCGTGCAGGGTGATGTCGGAGTGCAAGATCAGTTCGGTGTACTCTGCACTGCGGCTCTGGCGGTCTTCACTTAAAGAGATGGGGAGTGTCCATTTCCATGTCACCCGGAGGGTGGAACTGGCTGCCCCGGCGTCCAGCACCTGAATGTGGGGTTTGACATCTCTGGTGCTGAATTCCAGATCCCCGAGGGGCCAGCTGTAGTTGTAGGTGTCTCCGTTGTCTCCGCCGTCCAGAAAGTGGTTGAGGCCCGAGTAAACCCGTCCTGTTTCAAGGTCCTCAAGGGTGAGGGTGCCGTCCGTGGCCTCTAAGGTGACCCGCAAAAACCGGTTTTGCAGGGTGCGGGGTCCCACCATCAGATCGGTGATGGGTTCGTCCCCTTTGTGCAGGGCCACATTTCCGGGGATGGTGTAAGGCCGAATGCGGTGGGAAGGTTTGGGAAAGGTCCTTTTCCGCAGGACATACGTGCGGTAGCCCACCGGGGGCAGGTCCTCGGCGATGAAATACGCTTCGGTGACCTCGTCCATGTCATGCTGGGCAGGGCTCTGGATCCCGAGCCACGGGAAAGCCTCGGTTTTTTCGTAAGGGGTCCTGACCGAGCGCACCTGAAAGACCTGCTCTGCGCCGTGCTCGTCGAGCAGCGTCCAGTCTTCGGGTTTCACTTCCAGATGGGGGTTGAGGGTCAGGACCACCTGATCGGTGCGCCGAAAGCCCAGAGGGTTGAACACCACAAACACCTGATCTGCGGGTTCTGCCAGCGGAGCATCCACCCGGTTGGCCAGCATTTGCAGGCCGTCTTCTTTGAGGAGTTGCGCGATTTGCAGGGCCTCTTCAAAACGGGGCAGCATTTCGCGGTGCACCTGATCGATGCTGCACCCACAGATGCTGTCGTGCGGATGGTTCTGGATCAGTTTCTCCCATGCCAGCCAGAGGAAATCCCTCTCTGGACGGCCTCCCAGCACGGTCTGGATGGCCTGCAAGGGCTCTGCGTACCGTTCGAGTTCGGTCTGGGTGCGGGCATTCATTTGTTTGAGGTGCATCCGTGCACTGAACACCCCTGGCAGCAGGTGGGCTTTGCGTCCAAAAGCCCGCCCCTCCCCTTTCCAGACCACCGAAACGCGGTCTTGCTGGGTCTGTACCCTTTCCACAAAAGCATCCAGAGAGCTTTGCTGGTACACGAACCCCTCGCTGGCGATTTTTTCATTGAGGGTGTTCAGCAAGCGGGGCAAACGGGGGTCCACGTTCAGGTGGTCTCCGCCCATCGGTTCCAGAATGAAATCGGTGGCGGCGTAGGCTTTCAGGTGGTTGAGGGTGCGCAGGGAGCGGCCCACCGTCTGGTCATGGGTCCACTCGGGGTTCTGGGGGTCTTCTTTGAAGTGGCTGCGGTAATATTCCAGCGGCAGAAACACCCCCAGCACACGGGTGCCGTCCATGGCCTGCCACCAGAACTCGTTTTGCATGCGCTCGGGGAACACGTCCTTGTTGCGGGCTTTCGGGAACAGGTAGTAATCTTTGCCCTGATCTCCGGTGCCGTCCTCCTGCCCGAGGGGTGGGGCTCCAAATCCGCGCCACACCACGGCACTCTGGATGTCAAAACCCCTCAGAATTTGCGGCATCTGCGCAATGTGCCCGAACTGGTCTGGCAGGTACCCGACTTTGCTTTTGGGAATCCCCATCTGCCGGACGGTGCGCTCTCCCAGCCAGAGGTTGCGGATGGTTGCCTCACCGGAAACCAGAAATTCATCGGGCAGGATGTGCCACGGTCCCACAAAAAGTTTCCCGCCCTGGATGTGTTTTTTCAGGCGTTCTTGCTGCTGGGGTCGCACCTCCAGATAATCTTTCAGCACGATGGTCTGACCGTCCAGCACGAAACAGGTAAACTCCGGGGTGTTTTCGATGGTGTCCAGAATCCGGTCAATGGTGTGCACCAGACGGTAGCGGAAGCGTTGCAGGGTGCCCCACCACTCGCGGTCCCAGTGGGTGTGGTGGTACATGTGCACGGTGTATTTGGGGTTCACAGCAAGGTCCTCTTTTCTGCGTGCTGGGCCCACACTTCACGGACCAGCCGGTAATCCTCTTCGGTGAGGGCTTCTTTCGAGCCGTCCAGATGGCTCACAAAGTACAGGCTGGGCACCCCGAGTTCGGGCTGCAGGGCCACGTAATCCCGCCATGCCTGCTTGCCGGGCATCGGCCAGTTGTCGGTGTCGATGGGGTGGTGGGGCAGGGCCGCTCGGGCCACCCGGAAGCGGTGCCTCATCTGCGAAACCACGTCCTGTCCGGTGTTCACGTCGTTGAGGCGCACCATGTCGGTGACGTCATGGAAGTACGGGTTGGGGGTGTGGGTCATCACCAGAGCGTCCGGTTTGACCCGTTTGGCTTCATCGTGCAGGATTTTCAGCAGTTCGTGGAGGAGTTCAACCCCCCATTTTGGACCGTTCACCTTCAGACCGGGACCGCTGGGGGTTCGTGCGGAGAAATCCACCTTGAAGCCGTCTGCGCCGTAATCGAGGAGCATGGTCCGCACGGCTTTTTGCAGGATGTTTCTGTACACCGGACTGGTGGGATCGGCAGCGATGGGCTCATCAAGGTCGTTGAGCACGCAGGCTTCAGTGGGCAGCCCTTCAGGGTCCCAGGCTTTCCACCAGAGCAGCACCTTCTGGCCTCTGGCGTGGGCCGCTTCGATCCAGCGTTCCAGATTGGGCCATTTCTGGCGGTCCACTTCGCAGGTGCCGTAGGTGCTGGACCATTTGTCATCGAGGACCAGAATGCCGGGGTGGATCTGCTGGCTGGACAGGACTTCAAGGTAGTGGTTGTAGTTGGCTTCGGTGCACTCCTCGGGGGCACGGGTGCCTTTGACCTGCGCGGTGTAGCACTGTGCGCCCCATCCGCACTGGATCGGGGTGAACCACCAGTTGGGTTGCTGGGGTTTGTCGGGAATCCCGAGCTTTCTCACGTAATCTTCCAGCCCCTGATAGGGGTCCGGGGCAAAGGCAATTTGCAGGGTGGGCATGGTGAAATGGCCTTCTATGCGGGTGTGCCCTTCGTAACTGAGGCTCAGCGAATATGCCCCTTCGGTGCCGTGGTAATGGAAGCCCGTGAAATGGTGCATGCCGTCCTGAACCTTCAAGCCTGCGGTCATCCACAGGTCACTGTTGCCTGAAAGGGCCGTTTCCAGAGGGCTTCCCCCCTGATCGGCCCCGAGGCTGAGGGCTGGGGGGCTCTGGTCCTGTGTGAAGGCGTAAAAATACGGTGCAGGGGTGAAAAACCAGTGGGCTTTGCCGGGGATGCTGGTGCCCATCACGTCGATGGTGGTGCTTTCCGCTGCCGGGATGGTGCGCCGTTCCTGTCCGTGCGGCTCGGGGTTGAAGACCCGACCAAAACGGGTGCCACTCTGGAAAAACCCGCTTCCCCAGCGCAGGTGACCGCTGTAGTACCCCCCGAGGTAATGCAGGTCGGTGAGGTCTCCAGTGCCCTGCACCTCGGGGGTGATGTCGATGCGGTCCTCATGGAAGGTGAAGTGCAGCCTTTTTTCCTGCCAGACGCCTCCCAGCAACTTGAAGGTCACGGTGTTGCCCTGAACTTCGGGTTCAATGCGAGCGGTGCGGTCCTGTCCTTGCAGGGTGTGCGCGGAAAAAGCCAGAAACAGTTCGGTCCACAGGTTGCCCTGAGCATCCCGCAGTTGGGCGTAGGGCCGTTCAGGTGGAATCAGGATCGAATAGTGAGGGGTGTGCAGCGAGAGGTGCCCCTCGGGTGTGCGGGTGAAGGTGTGCTCGGTCTGGGTCACAGTGCCCCCCTTGTGTTGGGTGTTGGTTCAAGGTTACTCTATTTTTTAATCAATTTAAATAATACAAGTCAAGGGTGATCACACGCCCCTCCCCCCTGCAAAGGAGCCCGGATGAACCTGCGAAGCAAAGACCTCACCTTCACCCTCATCGGACACGCCCACATCGACCCGGTCTGGCTGTGGAACTGGCAAGAAGGCTACGAAACCGTCAAAGCCACCTTCAGGAGTGCTCTGGACCGCCTGAAGGAAAACCCGGACATGGTGTTCGTGCATTCCAGCGTGGCCCAGTACGCATGGATGGAAAACCACCCCACACTCCTGCAAGAAATCCGCGAAGCCGTCCAGAGGGGCCAGTGGGAACCGGTGGGCGGATGGTGGGTCGAGCCGGACGTCAACCTGCCGCACGGTGAAGCCCTCGCCAGACAGGGTTTATACGGACAGCGTGAACTGGAGCGTCTGGTGGGACGCAAAGCCACCGTGGCCTTCCTGCCCGACTCTTTCGGGCACCCGGCCACCCTGCCCCAGCTTTTCGCCCAGAGTGGCCTGAAGTCTTTCGTGTTCATGCGGCCCGGTGCCAACGAAATCGAGCTTCCCAGCCACCTGTTCTTCTGGAAAGGGCTGGACGGCACCCAGATCCTCAGCTGGCACGTGGAATGCTACAACACCAGCCCCAAATTCATCGATACCAGTCTGGAACGCAACCTGCACTGGAGGCCCGAGCACCTGACCGAATGGGCCGGGCTGTTCGGGGTGGGCAACCACGGCGGAGGCCCCACCATCAAAGCCATCGAAAGCATCCGGAGGCTGAATGACAGCCCCGACTGGCCCACCTTGAAGCTCGGGAGTTTGGAAGGGTTCTTTGAGCGCATGGAAAACTTGCCGCACCCGACCCATGAGGGGGAAATGCAGCACCACGCCAGAGGGTGTTACGCCGCCCACAGCGAAATCAAGCGCCTCAACCGCAAAGCCGAGCATGCCCTGATGACCGCCGAAAAGCTGTGCAGCATGGCGACGGAACAGGGCATGACCTACCCGGCATCCGAACTGACCCGGGCGTGGAAACGCCTGCTGTTCAACCAGTTCCATGACATTCTGGCCGGAAGCAGCATCGAAAGCGCCTATCAGGACGCCAGAAACGAACTGGGCGAAACCCTTGCCACCGCCCACCACTGGGCTTTTGTGGCCATGCAAACCCTCGCAGATGGGATGGACACCCGCCTGAACCAGCAGGACGTTCCCGAGGTGATCCGCTCCACCAGATGGGATTTCTCGGGGTGGGTCACGGATTACGGGGATGGGGTGCCGGTGGTGGTCTTCAACCCCTCCAGTTTTGAACGCTCCGAAACCCTCTTTGTGGAAATCAACGACTGGCACACCGAAGACCTGCTGGTGATGGACGAAAACGGCAACAGCCTCCACCACCAGTTCACCGCTCCAGAGAGCGCCTCCGGGGGCCGCCCGAGGGTGCTGTTCCATGTGACGGTGCCCCCTCTGGGTTACCGGATGTACCGGATTGTGGACCGTCCTGCTGCACCCGTGCCAGAAGGTCTGGGAATGCTTCAGGTCACCTCTACAGTGCTGGAAAACCAGTGGTGGAGGCTGGAACTGAACCCCCACACCGGGAGCCTGAAGTCCCTGAAAGACAAACAACAGGACCTTGAACTGCTCTCCGGGGCAGGTGGGCAACTGCTGGTGATGCACGACTCCACCGACACGTGGGGGCACGGCATCAAGTCTTTGCGTCACCTGCTCGGGGTGTTCCAGTGCGAAGGACTCACCGTGCTGGAAGAGGGACCGGTGCGCGCCACCGTTCGGGCACACCTGAGGTACGGAAATTCCACCGCCCATCAGGACTTTTCCCTGTACCGGGAAAGCCCGCAGATTGACGGGACCACCCACCTCGACTGGCACGGACAGCACATGGCAGTGCAACTGGCTTTTCCCACAGGCCTGGCAGACACCACCGCCACTTTCGAAGTGCCTTACGGTTCGGTGGTGCGCCCGACAGACGGCGAAGAAGAACCCCTGCAAGCATGGCTGGATGTCTCGGGCACCCTCAGGAATGCCAGAGGGGTCCCCATGCAGGCCGGGCTTGTTCTTCTAAACGACGGAAAAGCCTCTGGAAGTGTGCTGGGCGGAGACTTGCGGCTCACCGTGCTGCGGAGCGCTGTGCACGCCCACCACGACCCGGCGAAACTGGACCCAGAGTGGCAGTACCCCGTGCAGGATCAGGGAAAACAGACCTTCCACTGGAGTCTGGTGCCCCACGCCGGAGACTGGAGGGCCGCGCAGGTTCCCCAGAAAGCCCACGCCCTCAATGCGCCTTTGCCGTTCGTGCGGGAACACGTGCACGCTGGCACCCTCCCACAAACCCACTCTTTCCTGTCCATCCAACCCGAGCACCTGCACATCACCGCATGGAAAGGGGCCGAAGACGGGAACGGCATGGTGCTGCGCATCCATGAAACCACCGGACAGGGCACCTCCGGGACCCTGAAACTCATGGACAGGGAGGTGCCCGTGCACCTGAAAGCCCATCAGGTGCTCAGCCTGAAAATCAGCGGCCAGAGGGTGCAGCAGGTGAATTTTCTGGAGGAGGAGCATGCCTGATTTTTACCCCCGTCCCCTCCTGAAACGGGAATCTTTCTGCTCCCTGAATGGAACGTGGGACTTTGCCTTCAGTGAGGAGAGACACCTCAGAAACGTGCACTTTGACCGGAAAATTCAGGTCCCTTACGCCCCCGAGACCCCGAGGAGCGGGATTCACGACATGGGGTTTCATCCTTCGCTCTGGTACCGGCGCACCGTGCCACTGGAGGGTTTTCTGCCCGGGCCAGACGAGCGCCTGATCTTGCATTTCGGCGCGGCAGATGAAACGGCCCATGTGTATCTGAATGGGCACCCCATCGGCACACATGAAGGAGGGTACACCCCCTTTTCCTTTGACATCACTGGGCAGGTGCAAGAAAATCCCACTGAAGATCTGGTGCTGGCGGTACATGTGCTGGACGATCCTCAGGACCTCCACCTCCCGAGGGGCAAGCAGGACTGGCAGGAAACCCCGCACGCCATCTGGTACCCCAGAACCAGTGGCCTCTGGCAAACCGTGTGGCTGGAAAAAGTGCCAGAGCTGCACATCCAGAACGTGCGCTGGACCCCGGACGTGTCCCGTTTCACCCTGACCGTGCGTGTGGAATTCAGTGCAAAAGTGGACGGGGAACTGCACCTCGAAATCGAAGACCTGATTTCCGACACCTGCCGGGTGCAAGGTCAGGTGCTGGAACGCACCCTGCACTTCCCGGACCCCGGCATCGACGACCTGCGCGACGACCTGCTGTGGTTTCCCGAGCATCCCCGTTTGCTGCACGCCACCCTCACCCTGAAGGCCGGTGGGCAGACCGACCGGGTGACCTCCTACACCGCCATGCGGCAATTTGGAGCTCGGGGACGCCGATTCATGCTCAACGGCAGACCGTATCCCTTGCGTCTGGTGCTCGATCAGGGGATCTGGACGGAAGGGGGACTCACGGCCACAAGTGCCGAACTGAAAGAGGATGTGGAACTGACCCGCAAACTCGGGTTCAATGGGGTGCGCAAACACCAGAAAATCGAAAGCCCGGAATTCCTGCGCTGGTGCGATGAAATCGGGCTGCTGGTGTGGGAGGAGTTGCCCAGCCATTACGCCTTCGGGGAAAAAGCGGTTCACAAGGCTCTGCAGACGTGGCATGAAGTGATCCATCGGGACGTATCCCATCCGTGCATTGTGGTGTGGGTGCCGTTCAATGAATCGTGGGGCCTGCCCGAGCTTGCAGAGAACCCCGCCACCCGCCATTACCAGCACACCCTGTACCACCTGACCCACACGCTGGACGGCACCCGTCCGGTCAGTGCCAACGACGGCTGGGAGCAGGTCACCGGAGACCTCTACACCCTCCACGATTACGACCCGAGCCCTGAAAAGCTGTTCGAGCGCTACCACAGCCCCGAATCCATCGAGCAGACCCACTGGCAACTCTGGCCGGGAGGGCGCCAGCAGCGCCTTGAGGGGTTTGAGCCCGGCCAGAAACCGGTGATCCTCAGTGAGTTTGGAGGCATCCTGTGCAGCCCCTCCGAAGGGGGCTGGGGGTACACCTCGGCCAGCACCCCGGAAGATTTTCAAAGCCAGTACCACCTCCTGCTGACCGCATTGCGAAAAACCATCGACCTCAAAGGGTTGCATGGGTTCTGTTACACCCAGCTGACCGACACTTATCAGGAGCAAAACGGCCTCCTCACCATGGACCGAAAACCCAAATTTCCGCTGGAAGCCGCGCACCAGAGCACCCGCGGTGAATTTGATTCCAAGAATCCTCTGGGTTACGCAAGGAGGTGGCTGATGGGTCAGGAGAAGGGCAAAACACAGCAATGATCGGTTTCTTGAGACCGTGTCCAAGGCGCTGAACCAGAACGCTAGGCGAGGGCACAACCCGTCCGGGCAGAGTTTGTTAAAATAAAAAAATTAAGAGGGGAACATGACCACACGACTGGAGATCAAAAAAGGGAGCAACCTTCCCAAAGTCAAAGCCGAAAACCTCAGTGTGGTGCTGGACGCCCTGAGGAAGTTGCAACCCATTTCCAGAAGTGAACTTGCGGAGGCCACCGGACTCACCGCTGCCACCATCACCCATCTGGTGGATGAACTCAACGACCTCCAGATCCTGATTGAAACCCGCTCCGACAACAAACAGGTGGGACGCAGGCCCACTTTGCTGACCCTCAACCCCTCCAGAGGGCAGATCATTGGGGTGGAAATCTCCCGTTCCACCCTGCATGTGGTTCGCACAGACTTTTGCGGCAAAGTGCTGGCCCGCGAAAACGTTCCACACGACCCGAACCTCGGGCTGGAACACACCCTGTCCTTGCTGTTCCAGCACATTGAAGGCATCACCGACCCCGCTCTGGAATTGCTCGGCATTGGGATCGGGGTGCCCGGACCTGTGAATTCCAGAGAGGGCACGGTGCTCGGGCCTCCCAATTTTGGCGGCTGGCGCAATGTGCCTCTGGCCCGTCTGATTCAAGAAAAATTCAAGGTCCCCTGCTGGCTCGATGACGATGCCAAAACCGCTGCCCTTGGGGAACGCTGGTTTGGGGCCGGGAAAAATGGGGTGGGAACCTTGCTTTACGTGTCTTTCCGGGCCGGGGTGGGGGCAGGCTTGATTGTGCGGGACCACATCTTCCGGGGTGCCCACGAACTGGCCGGAGAAATCGGGCACACCACCATCCACGTGGACGGTCCCCTCTGCGAATGCGGAAACCGCGGGTGCGTGGAAACGCTGGTCAGTGTGCCTGCCATCCTGCTGGAAGCCACCCGACTGGGCCTGAAATGCCAGAACGCCAGAGAACTGGAAGCTCTGGCGCAGGAAGGCATTCAGAACGCCATCAACATCAAAGCCCGCACCTACCAGTACATTGCTGCCACGGTGGTCAATGCCATCAACCACTACGACCCGGACCTGATCGTGCTGGGTGGAACCTTGGTCCGCGCATGGCCGGATTTCATCGACTGTGTCACCGAAAAAGTCAAAGGCCGCTCTTTTGGCTTCCTCTCCAAAGACGTGAACATCGTCAAAGCGGGACTGGGCTCGGATTCCAGTGCGGTGGGGGCAGCGGCTCTGGTGGTGGAGCAGATTTTTCAGGAGCCTCAGGCCCACCTGCAAAAAGAAGGGGCCTGAGCCCCTTCATCCATCCTCGTGTTTTGCAGATCAGTGCAGCAGGACGGCTTTCCCCTGTGGACTGTTGACCTTACCCAACCACCAGAGCAAAAAGGCAGAAAGCCCTTTTCGGACTTCCTGCACAGGGTCACCCGTTCTTTTCCACCCACCACCCAGATGGTACTTCCATACACAGGTCAGTTCACGGGCAAAGAAGGATCTCCCGGGCCAATCACATCACCGGGCAGAGGCTCCCACGGTTGGATGACATCGATGCAGGGCAACCCGGTTTTGACCGGAAACACAAACTTCTCGAAGAAGGTGTTTCCCCATTCGGTCAAAACCAGAGGCAACACCGGAGAAGGGATGTCGTCCTCGTTGCCATCGTCGTAACCGGCATCCTCAAACAGCGAGTTGCCATCCGAGGTGTAACTGGTGAATGCAATGGCTCCATCTCCCCCTTGATGCTGGGTCCATTGGCATGCAAATTCCATGAAACCTCTGGTCCACTCCGGGCTGTTGAGGAAGTCTTCCCCATTGTCCGCACCCACTTCATCGATCACCACAGGATACTGGGTGATGTTGGCCCACAACTGTTGCACTTCTTGTTCTTCCGTGGCAGTGAAAGACACATGGTGGTCTCCGTACCGGTGCGCCCCAAAAATCAGGTTGTTGTTGGGATCACTGAGCAGCCCTTCAGACACCCGAGTGAGGTCCTGAGAATAGGCCACCCCATTGATCAACAGTGGACCCACAAAACGCTGGTCTCGAATGGTTTTGATGTACAGGTTTTGCTGGGTTCTCCACACGTCCCAATCGCCACAATGTGGAGGATCTCCGGTCTGGAATTCAGACACTGCACAGTTCGGTTCGTTCATGGGGGTGAGCCACACCAGACTGTTGCCCCTGAAGGTGGAAGCCAGCACCTTCAAAACCTGCACGTTGAGGTTCGGGTCGTCCGAGTAGGAGTTGGCAATCAGGGCCACCATGCCTTCACGGTTGATGGTGTCCACAGCCTGCTTGAGGGTTTCCAGCCTTGGATAAGGGGTGGCCGTGGGTTTGGTGCCCGGCAGGGGTGTGGGGTCCAGAATCGAAGCGGTCACAAAAATCCGCACCAGATTGACCCCCATTTGTTTCAGGCTGGTCAGTTGCTCAGGAAGGTGCTGCAAATCGCCGATTCCATAACCACCATCGTCCATGCCCATGAAGGTGTGGTACAGGACACCTGCTCCCCTGACCGTGAAAGGCTGGTTGTTCAGGTCGTAAATGGTGGAACCACGCACCTGAAAAGTGACCACTGGCATCCTGAGGGCCTGGCTGGACACCCTCGGGTCACGGATGGGTTTGCTGGGGGTCTCTGGGGTGGTCTGTTTTGAACAGGAAGCCAAAAGCAATGTGGTCATCAGCAAAGCGATGTGTTTTTTCATGGCCCGAGTGTGCTGGAAAAAACTTAAAACAAACTTAAAGCCAGAGCCCTTCACCGTCCTCTGGAACCTGCAACTGGCCTTCCCTGAGTCCAGCAGCTTTTCCGGCCTCCCTGAGTTCATGTCGGCTGACCATGCAATGGTCAAGGCTTTCCATGTGCACCGCAACCACGGTGGCCTCTGGCAACTGCTGGGCAAGCTGCAGGGTTTGCAGGTGGTCCATGATCAACAGGGTGTCTGCGATCACCGCTCCGCCCGAGTGGGTCACAACCACGTCGGGCTTCAGGTCCAGAGCGGTTTGCAGGACCTGTGGGGTGAGGACCGTGTCTCCAAGCCAGTAGACTGTGGGTTCATTTTCGGCTTGCAGCACAAAACCCATCACATTTCCCATGCGAGACAGGATGGGACCACTGCCGTGCTCACCTGCCGTGCGCGTGAAAGACAGTCCCTGCCACTCAAAACGGTCTGTCAGGGGATGGATGTGCTGGAAGCCTGCCTTTTCAAAGGCTGCTTCATCACCGGGTTGGACCAGCAAAGGGAGGTTTTTGGGAAGGAGGTCTCTGGCGGTTTCATCGAAGTGGTCGGGGTGCAGGTGGGACACGACCACCAGTTCGATGCCAGAGATGGCTTCGGAGATATCTACAGGCAGATCACAGGTGGGATTGCTTTCTTTTCCAGCGAAAGCAGGCAGGGTGTGTTTGCCCCCCAGCATGGGGTCAATCAAGATTTCGTGTCCAGCGTAGGACAGGCGCAGGGTGGCATTGCGAAGCAGTTTCAGGTGCATGACAGGACCTCCTCTGGCCTTCTGGAAGCCAGCGGTTGAAAAACACAGGGAATTTACAGGTGTTCGCGCAGGGTGCGCACCTGTGATTCCAGGCGGTTGCGGATTTCCTGCAGGATGTCGATTTGACCGTTCAGTTGCTCCAGTTTGCGTTCATAAAACGCCACTGTGAGGGCAACCGGGGTGTCGTCCAGAGGTGAAACTTCGTCTTTCCAGCAGGGGCCATATTTGCGGATTTCGTCCAGTTGAAATCCAATGCTGAGGAACAGGCGGATCAGTTGGACCCGTTTGACGTCCTCTGGACTGAAGCTGCGGTACCCGTTCTCCTCGCGTTGTGAGGTGAGGAGGCCCATCTGGTCGTAATGCCGGATGGCCCGGACACTGACCCCGGTCTGTTTGGAGAGGGCACCGATCTTCATGGCCACAGTGTAAACCCTGACACATGTGTGAGGGTCAAGGGGGTGGTTTTTTTCATTTTACCCGGATGATATTGACTTATGATTTTTATCCGGGTAGAATTCAAGCATGGACGATTCAACCCTTTACACCATCTTTCACGGCAATCGGAAAATGCACACTGGAAACCTGCTGGACACCCTCACCCACCTCAAAACCCACCCGGGGCCTCTGGATGTGCAGCACAACATCCTGATCTTCAACGACCAGACCGGCAGCACCATTGATTTTGACCTCAGGGGCAGCCTTGAAGAGGTGCTGGACCGCCACCAGACCACACCAAAAGCTGGACGTGGACGGCCCAAACTCGGGGTGGTGGCCCGGGAAGTCACCCTGTTCCCGAGGCACTGGGAATGGCTGGAACAACAACCCGGCGGGGCTTCTGCTGCCCTGCGTCGCCTGATCGAAGAGGCCCGCAAGAAAGACGAAAATTCCGTCAGGCAAGCGCAAACTGCTGCAGACCGCTTCATGCAGGTGATGGCCGGAGACCTCAGCGGTTATCAGGAAGCCTCCAGAGCCCTGTACGCCTCGGACCGTGCCCGTTTTGAAATGCACATTGGGCACTGGCCCGAAGACATCAAAACCCACACCCTCAAACTGGCTGAGCCTGCTTTTCAGTAAACTTTTTCCCCTGAGCTGAACCCCAAAATGAAGTTCAAACCCTGAGCGACCAGAGCCCTCTGGCCGGTCCTGTTTTTGCACCCCATCACAATCCGAAATCCAACTGCATCTGACGGCATCGCCATCAGGTCATCCCTTTGTGTTCTGGAGGAACCATGAAACCGAAACCACACCCTCGACCCGCCCTGCCTTTCATTTTTGTGACCCTGCTGCTCGACATGCTGGGACTGGGATTGATCCTGCCTGTGATGCCCGGCTTGGTGGCAGACCTCTCAGGGATGCAAGCCAGCCAGAGTTATGGCCTCTTGATTGCCCTTTATGCCCTTGCCCAACTCTTGGCCTCTCCCCTTCTGGGCAGCCTCAGTGACCGCATCGGACGGCGACCTGTGCTGCTCGGATCCACCCTGCTTGCAGCGGTGGCTTACCTGATGATCACCTTCAGTCCCTCACTCGGATTTCTGATGCTGGCGCGTGCCCTCTCAGGGGTTGCGGCAGCCAGTGCAGGGGTGGCCAATGCTTTCATTGCAGACCTCAGCACGCCAGAGAACCGTGCACGCCATTTCGGAATGGTGGGGGCAGCCCTCAGCCTCGGGCTGATTGTGGGACCTGCATTGGGAGGGATTCTCGGGCAGCATGGTTTGCGCCTTCCTTTCATGGTGGCAGCAGGATGTGCCCTCTTGAACGGCCTCTACGGTCTGGTTTTCCTGCAAGAATCCCTACCCAGCGAAAAACGCCACCCGCAGAAGCCCGATCCCCGCATCGGTTTTCAAACCCTCTGGAACACCTCTGGCTTACGGGTGCTGGGATGGGTGTCCCTACTGACCTCTCTGGCCTTGCAGTGCATCACCAGCACATGGGTGCTGCACGGGGCCAACCGTTACCAGTGGGGGCCTTCGGAAAGTGGACTGGCCCTGACCGCAGCAGGGGTGCTCGGGGTGCTGGTACAGGTCTTTCTGGTTGGAAAAGTGCTGAAACGGCTGGGCATCCATGCCTCCATCCTGCTGGCTTTGCTGTGTGGGACTGTGGGATACCTGATGTACGGACTGTCTTCACAGGCCTGGATGTTTTACCTGTTCATGCCCATCTCCTGCCTGATGGGGATTGGAGGCCCTGCCCTTCAAGCACAGGTCGCAGCACGGACGCCCACCCACCTGCAAGGCAACGTGCAGGGCAGTTTCAGCGCACTGGGCAGCCTTGCCGGGGTGTTCGGACCTCTGGTGGCCACCCAACTGTTTGAGCACTTCACCCGACCTTCCAACCTACAATTGCCGGGCGTGGCCTTCTTCGCAGCTGCCCTGCTGGTGCTGTCTGCCGCGGTGGTGTACCACCTTCAGGAAACCCGCCAGAGTTCAGCTTCCCACACGCAAATCCAGTGACCTCTGGGACCTGCATTCTGGCAGGTCCCTGTTTGATGTCTTGCTCAGAACGGACCTGTTGAACCCCTTGTTCCTGTGTCAGATGCTTTATAACAGAAACGTGGAACTCACCCGCAAGAAAACCATCGTGACCGGAGCAGCTTCCGGCATCGGGCAAGCGCTCATTGCAGAACTCTGCAAGCAGGACGTGCAGATTGTGGCGGTGGATGTGCGACCCATCGACCTGTCTGCTTTTGAGCACCCCGAGCGCATCACCCCTCTGGCCTTTGACCTGTCCAGACCCGAGCAGGTGGATGCCCTGTTCGAGCAGGCACTTGGCCTTCTGGGCCGGATTGATTTGTTTGTTGCCAATGCTGGATTTGCTTACTACGAGCACCTGAACCATGCCGACTGGGAGCACATGGAACGGATTTTTCAGGTGAATGTGTTTTCTGCAATCCACGCAGCCCTGAAAATGCAGGAGCTGAACCGGCACAAGCCGTACCGGGTGGTGATCACGGCTTCTGCCATGGCGTACATTCCCCTTCCAAAATATGCCCTGTACTCCTCTACCAAAGCTGCACTGCACGCTTTTGCAGACAGCCACCGCTGGCAACTGTCCGATCCCAGGTCTCTGGTGCTGGTTTATCCGATTGCCACCCGGACGGCGTTTTTTCAGCAGGCCAGCTCAAAGACCCCGGTTCCGTGGCCCAGTCAGACCCCTCAGGAAGTTGCCCGGGCCATCCTGAGAGGCATCGAAGCCGATCAGACCTCCATTTTTCCGTCGGATGTGTTTCGGGTGGGGCTCAAGCTCCGGGCGGTGCTGCCTTTTTTGCACCGCTTGATCCAGTGGCGTGAACAGGTGCGGAAGAAGTAGCCTTTCAAAAGATTTCTGATACAAAAGCAAATTTTAGTAAACAAAATCTTGCATCTACCCCTCTACACCAGATTTCATTTTCTGAGATCAGGCAATTCCTTTAGATTCACCTGAGGATGAATCCGATACGAAATTGTTACATTTGTGACTAAGCTGATCTGGGTGCACAACCCACACGGAGACCCCATGAAAAAAAATGCATTGTTCATTGCTGGCCTGCTGCTCCTCGCCTCCTGCGGAAGCCAAGTCCCCCAGAACCAGAGCCCTGAAAACACCGGTGTTGCCGCGCAAGGCTACAACCAGTGCGCCTCACAATGGGTGCCCTCTGGCTCGGTGGTCACCAGTTACTTCTACAGCGCTGCCTGCGGAAGTGGATTCACCAAGAACACCTACACCATCGAAAACCTGAGTGGCCTGAGCAGCTTCAACGGGGCTTGCAGCCTGAGCCTGCCCCCCTCTGGATGGGTGATCACCAGCTACTTCTACGCCTCCCAGTGCAGCACCCAGAACGCAGGCTTCGAGAAAAACGCCTACAACCTGGTGAACACCGCTTACAACACCCAGATCAACGGGGTGTGCAACATCTCCAGCATTCCATTCAACTGGAGCATCACCAGTTCTTACTACTCCTCGGCTTGCGCGACCCAGAACTCCGGGTTCCAGAGCAACACCTACAACATCCGCAAAAACTGAGCTTTCAACGCACCAGAGCCCTGAACAATCAAACTTCAGGGCTCTGGTTTTGGCTTCAAGTGGGCAACAACAAAGCAGCCACCTGCTGTTTTTCCAGTTCCAGCAGTTTTTGCTTGCGGGCTTGACCTCCGCCATAGCCGGTCAGGGTGCCATCTGCACCCATCACCCGGTGGCAGGGCACCACAATGGCGATGCGGTTTTGACCATTGGCCCGGCCCACTGCCCTGCTCGCCCCACCCTGCCCGAGCGACTCTGCCAGTTTGCCGTAGGTGGTGGTGGTCCCATAAGGAATCTGCTGCAAAGCCTCCCACACCTTCTGTTGAAAAGGGGTCGAGGGCATGCACAGCGGAACCGTGAACTGCTGCAACTTTCCAGAGAAGTACAAGGAAAGTTCTTCACGCACATGTTGCAGGTGCTTGTGGTCTCCGGGCAGAGGGGTGTAGGCGTGTTTTTCCCGCAGTTCCTGCACCTCATCGGGCAGGGCAGGGCGGTCTGTGAATTCCAGCAAGACCAATCCGGCGTCTTCGGCCATGGCCACCATGGGACCAAGGGGCGTCAGGATCTGGGTGTAATGCAAAACGTTCAGGGTTCTGGCATGGGCAGACGGACGACCCGTGGTGTGTTCCAGTGCAGCCCGGAAACCGCTCTCCGATTCGTAACCGTGATCGAATGCAGCAGCATCCAGTTTCTCTCCCTGCTGGATTTGCCCGAGTGCCAGCCCCAGACGGCGCGCTCTGGCATAAGTGTGAAACGTCATGCCGTGATGCTGTTTGAACCAGCGTCGCAAGGTGAGGGGGTCCAGTCCTTTTTCCTGCAAGTTCTCATCGGTCCAGCGGACCCTCGGATGGTGGTCCAACAATTTCAGGGCTTGCTGCACCACCTCTGGGGCTTCCCCTTTCACTGAAAGGGGCTGACACCGCTTGCAAGGGCGAAAACCTGCCGTGAGGGCCTCCTCTGCGGTGGCGTAAAACTGCACGTTCTCCGGGAGGGGCTTGCGGGCCGGACAGGTGGGACGGCAGAAAATGCGGGTGGTTCGCACCGCGGTGAAAAACACCCCTTCAAATGCAGGGTTGCTGTCCAGCATGGCTTTGATCATTTCTGCAACAGAAGGGAGGGGCATGGGAGGAGTCTACTGCAACCCGCCTCCACCGTCCACCGAAAAATGAACAACGAATTTTGAAACTGGGTTTCCAGCGTTTTCAAAGCATTGTCTCATCCCAGACGCAAAACCCTTGAAAACCCCTCCAACCGCAGCCACACCTGCACGAATCCCTTCGACCAGAACACAGGGCAGCGTTAGACTGAACCCACATGACTGAAATCACTGGCCTTTCTCAGAAACAATGGATTCACAGCGTTCCCACCCCCAAAAAAGCCGTTGCTTTCACCTTTGATGATGGCCCGGACCCCACCTTCACCCCAGAGTTGCTGGACATCTTCGAAGCCGTGAACGGCAAAGCCACCTTCTTCATGGTGGGCCAGCAAGCCGAAAAGCACCCTGAACTGGTGCAGACAGTGGCTCTGACCGGGCATGAAGTGGGCAACCACACCCACACGCACCCCTCTCTGCCAGAGTTGACTGATGAAGAGCAACGCACCGAATTGGAAAGCACCTCCGAGCTTCTGAAAAAGCTGATCCAGCAAGAGGTCCGGGTGTTCCGGGCCCCTTACCTTGCAGTCAACGAAACGGTTTTTCAGCACGCTGAACGGCTCGGAATGCACAGCATCTCTGCGGTCAATCTGGACGCCCGGGACTGGGCGAATCCGGGGGTGGAACACATCGTGGTCAGCACCCTTCAGAGCATGCAACCGGGCGGCATCCTGCTTTTTCACGATGGGGGCGGAGACCGGTCCCAGACTGTGGAAGCCGTGCGTTTGCTCGTGCAAGACCTGACCGAACAGGGGTATGCTCTGGTGACCGTCAGCGAACTGATGAACGGTTGGGTTTCCGACGGGATTTGAATTGAAAAAACCGCTTCACAAAATCCGGGCAATCCTCCCGAGCTTCATACACGGTCAGGACCACCATCCCAGCAGCTTCTTTGCAAAACCCGAGCACCACCTGCCTGCCCCCAAAAGTGCATCTGGAGATGTCCTTTTCGTGTCGCCATTCCCCATGCCGCAACACCCACCAGATTTCTTGCTCCAGTTCAGCTTCTGAAAGGTTCTCTGGCAAACCCCAGCGTTCCAGAGCGCGAAACAGGGCATGCCGACTGACCTCCAACACCGACGCTGGAAGGTTTTTGCGAATCTGTTTCCGGTTGACCGGACGCACCCACAAAGGTTTCGGCCAGCGTTGCCAGATGGCCCGCACGCCCAGAACCAGCACCCACACATCCCCACCCTTCACCGTCAAACCCACCGGAAACAGATTCAAAGTGTTCATGCTTTGATTTCAGCATCTGCCTGCGACAGGCAGTGACGTTTGGACTTTCTGTTGAACACCAGCCTTCATCCCGAAAGCTCTGAATTAAAGCATTTGACAGAGAAATAAGAGGTTGATGCTTGAGGTCGTGTTGTTTGAAATAGAAGGCTTCAAAAGAAGCCTTCTATTTCACTGTTAAACGCAGTAGAACTCCAAAGTCAGAGACCCGACCACACTCGTTGAACATTTGTGTGGTTCGATGGTCTGGAACACAGGGGATTCAGGTCCGCTTTTGCACCATCTTCATGAAACCTTGGGTCCCGAGAGAAAGGGACGTTTTCCCTGTGTGAAGCGACAAGGAACGCTTTATGCTGAAGTCAACGACTTTCAAGATCAACTCTGGTTCCAGCATCCTCTGGCAGACCCTGCATCCCTCATCCCGTCACCCATTTCACAGCAACTCCGGGGCCAGAGCTGCAAGTGGATTTGAAGGAGGTGCCCCATGAAAGACAACGCATCAAGGTGGATGGAACCCCTCCTCTGGACGGTTCTGGCTCTGGTGTTGCTGGGGTTGCTTTCTGCCAATGCATTGAAGGCGCAGTCCTTCTGGTTGGTTCCTCTGAGCGCTTTTCTACCCGGATTGTTGTGTCTGAGACTGCCCAAACCATGGCCTCTGGGCGGAATGGCTTTGATGCTCTGGGGGATTGGCGAGGCGGTTGCGGTGCAAGGGACGGTTCTGTTTCCCGGAGTGTTGCTTGCAGATGTGATTTTCATTGTGGGATATCTGGGCTGGATCTTGATGTTTTTGCAGGTCAAGAACACCCGTCCCCCGAGGTTGGTGTTGCTGCTCACCCTGCCGATGTTGCTGTTCACAGTGTGGTTGAATCTGTTGGTGCCCTGGACCTCAATTGCCATCATTTATCCTTTGCTGGACTGCATCATTTTGCTGGTGGCTGCTCCTGCCGCACAGGCTTTTCTGGAAGGCAAAGCCCCCCTCTCCAGAGCCGTGTGGTTGATGACCTTTTATGCTTTTGTTTTGATCGACACCTTGTATGGTCTGGAACGTTCGAACGAAAGCTGGTCTTTGACCAGCATCGGGAACCTCTCTTACGCCATGCTTTACGTGAATTGTGCGGTGGGGGTGGCCCTTGAAGCAACACGCCGAAGGCAGGACATCAAACCTTTGATTCTGGGCGTGTTCGTGGTGGTGATGGTCCGTTCTCTGGTGACCATCGAGGACAATGGAACCGTGCTCACAAAGGTGATTCTGGCAGCTTTCTTTTACATGACCTTCACGGCTCTGGCTGGGTTGGTGGTCAGTTTCGTGAACCACCAGAAGGAGGCCCAGAGCCGCTACCGCACCTATGTGAACACCTTGAAGAAGATTCTGGTGCCCTTCCAGCAGCGTTTGACCACCGGCAACCCCACACATCCAGAGTTGCAGCAGGCTTTGACGGTGCTTCAGCAAGCCATTCCCGATTTGCAGGGGGTGAAGGTGCATTCCAGAGAGCCTTTCCAGTGGGGTCAGGAAACCCTGCACTGGGTGGATCGGCAGTGTGCCCTGCCTGAAGGGGACAGCATTCCGGTGCGTTTTTACCTGAAAGACCCCCATCCTGAATCCGAGGCTCTGGAGGCTGCGCAAGACGCTCTGGAGCACCTGTTGTTCTTCGCGGACCACCATTCGGTGATGGAGCAGCAAAGCAACACCGATCCTTTGACCGGCCTGATGAACCGCCGTTCGGCTCTGGAGGCCATGCTGGGGTTGGCGCGCAAAGCCATGCAGGAAAAGCGTTCCCTTTCTGTGGTGGTGATCGATGTGGACCACTTCAAGCGGGTCAACGACACCCACGGTCACGATGTGGGAGATCGGGTGCTGTTGTTGCTGGCCCAGTTGCTGCAAAACCGTTTGCGCAGCACGGATTTGACGTTCCGCTGGGGCGGCGAGGAATTTCTGCTGGTGTTCCACGGTCTGGAACCGGCAGGTGCCCGTCAGGTCTTGTTGCGCCTCAAGGAGGATTTTCAACGCCAGTGCTTGCAGAACCTCGGGTTTGAGGTGACCTTCTCGGCAGGGGTGTTTGGTGGGGTGCTGTCCCGTCGGGAGGATGTGGAACTCTGGCGTGAACAGGCAGACCGCTTGCTGTACGAAGCCAAGCGCTCTGGCCGGAACCACATCCAGTTTGAAACCACCTGAGGCGGTCAGAAGGAAAGCTCCTCACCCTCCTGAAGTTGGCGTTCTCTGGGCTGCAACTCCAGCAGAACGTTCACGGCCACATCCCCTGAAACCTGAATTTCCCGAGGGACCTGCAAGGTGTATTTCCCCTCCCAGCTTGAGGGAAGCAGCATCTGCAACCGGTACGTCCCTTTTTTGAGGCCTCGAATCTGCACGGAACCGTCTGCAGACAGGTTTTTGCGGTGCTGTTCCTGCCCCTCCAGAACCACCACCACCTGACGCAAATCGGGGACCTCTGGCCACTCCAGCGTGTCTTGCTGCCCAGAGGGAATGGGGACCACCTGCACCTGAAGGTCAAGGGTATGGGTTTGGTACGCCCGAAATGCCAGTTGGCGGGTTTGCCCCGGTTCCAGAGTCACGCTGTAAGGCAAAGCAGGCTCGAACCGCAGACCCTGCAAAGCTTCTGGAAATTGCACCTCCAACTGGGTGGGTCCAGAGAGCAGTTCTGGAAACACAAAATGCCCCTGTGCATCGGTGGTGGTGTAAAGTCCACCCGCCTGAACCTGCACGCCCACCAGAGGTTGGCCCTGTGGGTCCAGCAAGGTGCCTTCCAGTCTCCCGAGGTTGGCTCTGGGCAGGGTATACAGGGTGATGGGCACCCTGGCAGAAACCTGCACCTGCCAGTTGGGGTTGCTTTCCAGACCAAGTTGGCCTTTCAGGGTGTACGCGCTCTGGTCGGGTTGCTGCCATGTTGCTGAAGTGCCCAGCGTCCAGTTCCCTGCAACCCAGTCTGAGGTGGACACAGAAAAACTGGCATTCCAGAGGGGTTGCTGGTACACCACATCGGATTTGAGCTGGACCTTCCAGGTGTTTTGCTGCACATCCTGTTGCAAGCCCAGAGCGCCCTGCCACCTGAAAGGACCGTTTTTGTAGGAGGTGCCCCCCTGCAACGCAAGTTGTGGCGTGTGCTGGATTTTGAACCAGTGGGGTTCATGGCGGATTTCTGCAGACCATGCCGTCTGAAATTCTCCTGCCAACCATTGACCCTGAACGGCGGCCTGCACTGTGAAATCCTGACCCCTGTAGGACCCTTTCACGTTCAGGGTGTGGTCTGAAGGGGTGTTCAGCAGGTGGTTCACTTCCAGCTGAAAAGGTTTGAGGTTCCATTCCAGACGGGTTTTCAGTTCACTTTCTTTTGCACCCAGATGTCCGGCCTGTATCCCTTGAAGGTGCATTTGCAGGTTGGCGTTGCTGTACTGGAGTTGACCCCAGAGGCTCTGGCTGCTCAGGTCCACAGAAGCTGCTGCATTCCAGTGTTCTGCACCCTGCACCGTCTGGAAAGCTGCTTCCAGCACCTTGAGGTCTGGGGCAAACAGGCCATGCAGTTTCCATTGTGGATGCTGGAGGTTCAGGTCCACCCCTCTGGTCCCGACGGTTCCAGCAAACCGCCAAAGTTCATCCAGCGGAAGCTGTACCTGCACGGCGTCCATGACCAGTGGGGTTCCAGAGAAGGTTTGCAAGGTCAGGTTGCCTGCCGTCCACTGTGCAAAGGGGGTGCTGTACTGGAGTCTCCAGCGCTGTGGCGAAACCTGCACCCGGAAATCCCCTGACCATGAAGAGGAAAGCTGGCCTTGCAGGTTCACTTCTGGTTGCAGGGTCAAACCAGAGCCAGACCCACCCACCCCAAAAGACGCGGTTCCTTTCAGGGCATGTTTCTTTTGTGAGGTGGGCAACTCAGGCAACAGCAAGGAAGTGACCGCATCGGCACGCCACACCTGTCCGTCAGGGTGGGTGGCCTGCACCACCACCTGCTGTTCACGTCCGGCCTCCACAGAAGCTGGAAAGCCCACCTGAACGGTGATTTTGCGCATTTCAAAAGGCTGCAACAGGATGTGTGACTCAGAAAGCTCCACCGCTCCTCCAAGGTCATCTCTGGCAGACAGGGAGAGGTCTTCTGGCACATTTCCTGCGTTCTCCAGCCAGAATTCCAGCAGGTAAGGACCACTTGCTCGCTCCGGGTGAGGCACGGCTTGCAGGTGAATTTGCCTTCTGGGTTGCACTTCGATTTGAACTTCAAAAGCCTGACCGTCCAGCCAGAGCTGGAGGGAATAAGTGCCAGCCAGAAGCCGCTCGGGAAGACGGAAAGACAGCAATTCGGTGGTGCTTTCCTGCCCGGAAAGTTCCACGCCCATCACAGGGAACAGCCAGTTCCAGCCCTCTGGAAGCCCAGCGGAAATGGAAACGGTGTGGGGAGCATCCTGCGGGTTGTCCAGCAGCACAGGAACGGTCAGGACACTGCGCGGTTCTGCAGTGAAGTGGTTTCGGGGCACGGAGGGTGCTGCAAGGGCCACCGAACACAGCAAACCTCCGAGCAGCAAGCGTTTCAAGGCTCACTCCTTCCAGTGGATGGTGTATTTGACCCCGCTCACATCCTGCACCCCATCGTCTGCCAGGACCATGAAGGTGTACTTGCCTGCGTCAAGGTTGTCCAGTTCAAATTCCAGCAAGGCCAGAGAACCGGGATACAGCCCTTTTTTGGGCAGAGGAATGCGCCGGATCTGGTTTCCCTGTGCATCGTAAACCTCCAGCAGGTAACTGGGGGAAATGCGACCCTCTCCAGCATTGCTGACCTGCACCGAAAAAATGGACTTCTGGGGTGCTTTTTTGAGGTTGGGGGCACCAAATTTCAGTTCGGCTCTGGCCCCTCCAAATTCGGTGATGATTTGCACGGCGGTGCGCATCACCTGACGCAATTGCAAACCCTGACTGCTGGTGGTCACCGGCACATCGGCAGGTTCCAGCATCAGGACCGACCAGAAGGTGCCTTTTCTGGGGTCCTCGGGCACCTGAATCTGGTATGGAAGGTTGATTTCCCCTCCGGCAGGCACGGTGATGGTGTCCTGAGGCAGTTTCACCCACAGGGCATTGGAACGGCTCAGGGTGCCGGGCGCAGCAAACCGGGTGCTGTTCAACTCAAACTGGTAGTCCTGCAGAAAGATTTTGAGGGTTTCCGGGGTTTTTCCGTTGTTTTTCAGCAGCAGGTTGCCGGTCAGGGTGGCCCCGGCAGTGGCGTTGTGGGTGTGGATCAGGTTGCCTTGCACACTGACCTGTGCAAAAGCCAGAGATCCGAACAACAGGAAGGTCAGCAGGTGTTTCATGGTCACCTCAAAACAGGCAGAAGGGGAATCCCCTCCTGCCTGCCTGAAAAAACATCTTTGATGAAGGGCTCTGGACTCACTCCGCAATCAGGGTGTAGGTCACGGTCAGGGCCGTGTTGGAATCAAAGCCCTTGGTGGCTGCAAAAGCGTAAGTCAGGGCTTTGGCGCTTTGCACGCTGAAACGGGGAATTCCGGTGACCAGATTCACAGCACTGGTGCCCAGAGCGGCTTCTGCTCCGGTGCCGTTCCCGGAATCGGGGGTGTAGTTCACGGTGCCTGTGACGCCATCGGGGAGGGCTGCACTCAGGGCAACAGTGATTTTGCGTGCCCCGAGGATGCTTTCATCGCTGGTTTCATAGGCCAGGGTGGGGGATCCGGTCACGGTGCCGTTGCCCAGACCGGTGAACACCACACTCACACTGCCAGAGACAGTCAGCACGTCAGACATGTTGTTTTCGACGCTCAGGCCAATGTCGCCAGTGGTGGCGGCAAAAGCGGTGCTGCCAAGGGCCAGAGCGGTCAGAAAAGCAAAGGTGTTGCGGGAAGTGGACATGTGAACCTCCTGTCGTGGTGTGCCACGACGTGAAAACGTTCCTCTGGAACCAGAGAAATCAACCAATAGCCGGTCGCACCACTTGCTCCACCTGCTCAAGGTGCCCGTATACTGAGCAGGCTTCAACGCTTCTATCAGCAGAGGATCAACCTGTGCTTGATGGCTCTATTTATACCGAAACAATGCATGTTTGTAAATGGCATTTGGCCTTAATGAAGTTGCCCTGGCAACACTTTACACATAACTATGTTTTGTAATATTTATGAAACACTTTAATCAATAAGGATGTTCTGGTGATGCCCATCCCATGACAGAACATCAAAAAACTGCAGTTTCCTGCAGCCTGAGGTGGGTGAAATTTTGTTTTCTCAATGGCCCTGAGGAGGTTGCAAAGGTCCTTCCAGAGGGTGCTGCACCATGCAATTCCGTCCCAGCTGTTTGGCCCGGTACAGGCACTGGTCGGCCAGTTGGATGAGGTCTGCTGCATGAAGCCATTCATGTGGGTACAAGGTGGCCACCCCCACACTGACCGTCACCGTGTCTGTGCTTTCTGAACCTTCATGGGGGAGACCCAGACGGCGCACCGCGTCCTGGATGCGTTCTGCCACCAGAGCTGCTCCATCCGTGCCTGTCTCGGGGAGGATCACCACGAATTCTTCTCCACCATAGCGGGCCACGGTGTCTGCACGGTTTCGGACGGCCCCAGAAAGTGCAGCGGCAATGTCTCTCAGGCAGTCGTCCCCTTTGAGGTGGCCGTAAAAGTCGTTGTAGCGCTTGAAGAAATCCACGTCACAGAGCAGCAAAGACAGGGGCCTCTGGTGCCTGCGGTGGATGGCCCACTGGCTTTGCAGGTGCTCATTGAAGGCTGCACGGTTGTAAATTCCGGTCAGGCCGTCCAGAAAAGCAAAGCGTTGCAGTTCGGCATTGGCAAGCTTGAGGGCTTCTTCGGCTTTGCGCCGCTCTGCAACCTCGGATTTGAGTTCACGGGTGCGCAGTTGCACCTGAATCTCCAATTCTTCGGCGTGGCCCCGCAACACCAGAACGTGCTCCAACTGCTGCAAGGCGTGGCTGAGGGTCCTGCACAGGGCTTCATCGTCAAAACGGCCCCAGATGGGCGGTTCATAAAGCAAAAAGCCATAATGCACCTCATTGACGTACAGCGGTGAACAGTAAAGCGTTCCAGAGAGCAGTTCTGCTTGCATGCTGTCTGGCAGCAGTTTCCGACTCTGGAACAGTGAGGGATCCAGAGCAGAGCGCGCCCCTGAAGCCAGAGCCACTCTGGCCAGAGGGTCAGGTCGCGGTCCGCTCTGGGCGTAAAGCACCACCATGTGGTGTTTGATGCCCACATGGTCCAGATATGCCTCCATGGCCTGAAACAGGTCTTCCTGACACTCAACAGCATAAAGTTCTGGGGCCATTTTGGAGGAATTGATGCTCAGAAGGTGGTTTCGGGAGTGCAGCATCTGCAGAACGTTCACCAGCAGGTTCTGGGCCTGATAACCGAGCACCAACCCCTGGCAGGGTTGTTCTGGGGTGTCGAGCAGGTTCATCCAATTTTGCACCCCATCGCGCCACACGTAAAACTCTTGTTCCAGATGGTTGCGGGTCAAAAGGGTCTCTTTCCAGAGGTTCAAAAACCGGGCATGCTGCTCTGGATGAGGCGCCACCTGCTGAAACACCTCAGAAAGGTGCTGCTGGACATCCAGCACCCCCTGATACAGCCTGCTCTGGACCTGTGTTGCGAGGGTGGGCAGTGCAGGTCCACAGGACTCGCGGACCACCAACTGCGGAAGCACAAAATGGTCTTCTCTGGGGGATGCCACAGACAAGTTCAGGAGCACCCGAGCAGCCTCCTCACCCTGTTCGAAAAACGGTTGCCTGACGGTGGTGAGGGCCGGGACCACATGTTTGAATTCCTCGCTGTCATCGAAGCCGACCACAGCAATGTCTTCAGGAACCCGCAAGCCAAGCTGGGTGATCGCCTGAATGACCCCTTCGGCCATCTCATCGTTGGCGCACACCACCGCCTCGAAATCCCGCGTGCGGGACAGCAAACGGGTCATTTCCTGATGGGCTCTGGACGAGGCATACTGCCCGGTGAGCACCAGAGCCTCCTGAACCGGCAAACCGTGGGCCTGCATCTCATCGCGGAACACCGCTTCACGTTCCTCGGAATCCCGGTTGCCCACGATGCCCCGCATGAACACCATTTTCTGCAAGCCACGCACCTCCAGAAGGTGCTGCATCATGTCCTGCATGGCTGGACGGTTGTTGATCAGGATGCTGGGAACCCCATGCACCTTGCGACCAATGCTCACCACCGGAAAGCCCTCAAACCGCTGAACCCATTCCTCCAGAGCGTCATCGGAGAGGTGCACCCCCAGTGCACCAGAAAGCAAAATCACCCCAATGTGCTTCTCTGGATCCACGAGGTCGTAAATGTCGTTTGCCCGACGGTACACCGGCTCAGGGCTGTCGATGTTTTGTCCAACATAAACCGTGACTGGAATCTGGAGGTCTTGAAGGGCACTTTGGACGCCTGCAATCACCGTGTTCTGGTAATGGTAAAGGGCGTTGGTGATCACAGCAACGCTTTTGATGGGGGTCATGTTGCACCTCTGTGGAACCTGCTCTCGGGTCAATGGATGTGGGGCACCTGAACTTTTTTCAAGATACAAAGGAAGTGTGGATCAAGTGTGGCATTTGGATTCAGCTTCTTGCAGAGCAAAAGCAAAAAACCCTCCTGTCGGAGGGTGAATGGAACAGCACACCATTCAGAACAAGCGCTGACCGTTGGGCACCTTGCGTTCCAGAGCCGTCAAGACCACCCTCCCCTGCTCATCCGGGAAGCCCGTCACCAGCACTTCAGAAGTGAAAGGCCCTATGCGGCGTGGTCCAAGGTTCACCACGCACACCACCTGACGGCCCAGCAAATCTTCTGCGGTGTAAAGGTCGGTGATCTGCGCACTGGAGGCTTTGACCCCGAGGTCTCCAAGGTCCACCCACACTTTCCATGCCGGTTTGCGGGCCTCGGGGAAAGCTTCAACCCGAACGATGGTGCCTGCACGAAGGTCCACTTTCTGAAAGTCATCAAAGGAAATGTTGGGGTTGCTCATGCCTTTTCATGATGCCATGCCAGAGCGAATCCCCGCTCTGGTCAGAGGGGTCAGAAAACGCAGTACCGATGGCCAGAGGTCTGCCATCAGCAAATGACCTGCCCCTGAAACTTCATGGGTTTCAGCGTTGGGTAAGCTTTTTTGCCACCACTCTGCATGTAACAAACCGATGATGGGGTCAGACGTGCCATAAAAAAGCTGGACAGGCACCTGCACCTGTTCAGGCGAGAAGCCCCAGGGCTGCATCATGTAGCCTGCGATGTCTGCCACCATGCCCTGAAAACCCTGCTCGAAGGCCATGTGCAACATGTGCTCCAGCGCTTTTTTCGCCTCCGGTCTGGAAAGAATGACATGGTCTGCTTCTGAGGCCCCAAGCATTCCCAGAGCCATTTCAGGGTTGGAGGGGTCAAAACCCTCAGAAAATTGAAAAGCCATTGCAGCATGGACCTGCTCTGAAGACATGCCTTTCATGGCTTGCATGCCCAGTAAAATCTCCTCTGGGACCCATTTGACCGCTTCATCGGGTGCAGGGGTGGCAACCACGGCCACATGCTGAACAAGGTCAGGGTGTCTGGCAGACAAAGCAAGGGCCACCCGGCCTCCAGCAGACCATCCCAGAGCACCCACTGCTGAAATGCCCTCCATGCGAAGCATTTCAGCAATGTCGTCTGCTGCACCTCCCACCGTGGCCCAATCTCCAGAGACAACCGGATCGGACTGACCGTAACCGGGGCGGTCCACACCGATCAGTTTCACATCCATGTCTTGCAGCAGGGCAAGCTCTGGGCTGTACTGCCCTGAACCGGGGGCAGGATGGCAGAACACCACCGTATGGCGACCTGCGGGATTGTGAATGTGAAAAGCCACTTTGCGTCCTGATGCGGTTTTGAAACTTCTGGTTTGCATGGTTTGCCTCCTTGCTGGATTGCTTCTGGGTTGACTGCCTTGAAACCAGAGTAGAACCAGAAGACGACAGGACCTGTCATCTTTTTTGAGAAGGTGTCAGAATGGAGGCATGTACGACCCGAGCATGCGGGTGTTGACCGTGCTGGAAATCCTTCAAGCCCGAGAGCAGATCCGGGCTGCAGAACTGGCCTCCATCATGGAAGTCAGTGTACGCACCGTGCAACGCTATGTGGCCCGACTGCAGGACCTCGGGATTCCGGTGGTGGCGACCCGAGGCCCCGGAGCAACCTACCGCCTCCGTGCAGGGCACCGTTTGCCTCCCTTGATGTTCAATGCAGAGGAGGCGTTTCTGGTCTCTCTGGGATTGCAGGCTTTGCGCCTCTTGAACCTGCAAGATTTGGGGGCTTCCACTGCCGGGGTGCAAAGCAAAATGGAACGGGTGCTGCCTGCCAGCATCCACCAGAGGGTGCAAGAAACCCTGCCTGCTCTGGAATTCGACCTGACCCAACCCACTGGGACCATTCCGGTTTCGATGCTCACAGGGTTGGCAAATGCGGTGCATCACCATCACCCCATCCTGCTGCACCACCAGAGCCGCAAAGCCAGCGAACCCACCGTGCGCAAAGTGGATCCTCTGGGCTTGCTGCAAAAAGAGGGACGCTGGTTTCTGGCCGGGCACTGCCACCTCAGGGAAGACCTGCGCCTCTTCCGGGTGGACCGGATTCAACACATGGTGGTCCTTCCAGAGGCATTTGAAGGGCATGAAAACTTCGAATTGCAGCCCTTTGTGCAGGAGGTTCTGGCTTTTGGTGCGCAAGGGTGGACATTCGATGTGACGGTGCACCTGCCTTTCGAGCAGGTCACTTCCCGGTTGCCCCGTGCACACATGCTCATGGAGCCTCAGGGTCCTGACACCCGCCTGAGGGGAAGCATTCCAGACCTTGAGAACCTCGCTGCGATGTTGCTTTATCTGGGATGCCATGTCACGGTGCATGCCCCTCTGGAATTGATGCAGGCTTTTCAAAGCCTTGCTTCCAGAGCAATCCACCTTGCTGAAACGGCTTTTGAGGCTTCACAAGGCTCCTGATCTGAAGCACTGAACGGAAATACCAGAGGTGGTCTGTCCGAGAGGAAAATGCCGAATCCGCGCAGACCCTTCCTCTTGATGCACCTTGCTCACAAGGTGTTGACATTCCATTTGTCGGTTCTTAACAACTTTCTTTTAGCCTGATGCCACTGAAGTTTTCCCACCTGCTTCAGAAATTCAACCCTCTCTATGGAGTGAAAGATGCGCAAAAACACCTGGATCCTTTCTGGCCTGCTGGCCTTTTCGCTGCTCGGGGCGGTTTCCCTGAGCAACCTCAATTCTGCTCAGGCTGCGACCACCACCACGACCACCATCAAGTCGGATCAACAAACCGACAAGGTGGTCAAAGCGGCCAATGCTTTTCTGGCCACCCTCTCTGGCACCCAGAAAAGCAAAGTGCTCTTTGCATGGGACAACGCCACCCAGCGCAAGCAGTGGTCCAACTTCCCCACAGGCATCTTTCAACGCAACGGCATCAAGTGGGGCGACCTGAGCGAAGCCCAGAGAACCGCCCTGATGAATTTGCTGGGTTCGGTGCTCAGTGAGCAGGGCCTGACCATGGTCAAGCAGCAAATGCAGGCCGATGAGGTGCTCAAAAGCACCGATGGCGGAGGCCGTCTGGTCTTCGGGGATGCCGAGTATTACGTGTCTTTCGTGGGTACCCCGAGCAGCACCAGTCCGTGGACCTTGCAGTTCGGAGGTCACCACCTGGCCCTGAATGCCACGGTGGTGGGCAGCAACATCACTCTGGCCCCGAGCCTGACGGGTGGGCAACCGGTGCGTTACACCAGCAACGGGCAGAAAGTGGAAGTGGTGGGTCAAGAAGTCAAAGACGCTTTTGCCATGGTGAACGGTCTGAGCAGCAGTCAGAAAGCCAAAGCGGTGATCAGCACCCGTTCGATGGATCTGGTGCTGGGTCCCGGACAGGACGGCAAAACCCTGCAACCCGAGGGCTTGAAGGGCAGTGAACTGACCGATGCACAGAAAACCCAGTTTCTGGCCCTGATTCAGGACCGTCTGGGGGCACTGAACGCCAACGACCTTGCAGAGAAAATGACCACCATCAAAGCCAACCTGAACAACACCTATTTTGCATGGTACGGTCCGACCACCTCTGGGAGTGCTGCGTATTACCGGGTGACAGGTCCGACCGTGGTGATTGAGTTCTCTCCGCAAAGCATGGGGGGAGACGCCACCAACCACATCCACAGCATGTACCGCGACCCCACCAACGATTACGGGAGCAACTGGACCAAATGAGACCCTTCCCTGCACTTTCCCCTTTCACCCTCCAGAGGGTTCTGTCTGCCCTGCTCTGCTGCACCACAACCGCTCTGGCGCACCCGGTGGATGAGGTGGTGCAGGGGGCTTACCTCACCCTCACGCCGGGCACCGTGCAACTCGAACTCGACATCACCCCCGGCAGCAAAGTCGCCTCCAGTGTCCTCAAAGCCCTTGATGCCAATCAGGACGGCAAAGTTCAGGCCCAAGAAGCCCAGAGTTACGCCCGTCAGGTCCTCTCCCAGTCCACCCTCAAACTCGACGGGAAAACCACCCTCTGGACCCTCCAGAGCACCGAAATTCCACCTCTGGAGGACCTGAAACTGGGCAGTGCCACCCTCAAGATTTACGCGCAGGCCAAACGCACCGACCTTGCTGGTGTTCACTCCCTCTCTTACCTGAACCGTTACACGCCTGCCAAAAGCCAGTGGGTGGCCAATGTCTTTCTGAAACCCTCTGCACAGTGGGCATATCAGGTGGATTCTCAGAAACACAGCAATGACGGTCAAACCCTCTCTGTGCAGTACACGGTGAAAAAACCATGACTTCCCTTTATTTTTCCGCGAACCCAGAGGATTCCCAAAAATCCTCTGGTGTTCTCCTGCTGGACAGACAGGCTTTTGTTTCTTTGTTCCATGCTCTCAAACGCCTGCTGTCCCTGTGGATGCTGGTTTTCCTGTTCACAGGGGCGGCTTTCGCCCACCAGATCACCTTCAGCCATGTGGACCTCAAACTCACTTCCTCTGGCACCACCCTGCAAGTCAAGCTTCCTGCTCTGGCTTTGCTTCACGAAACAGGTTTGCTTCCTGCTGGCACCACCTCCAGCACTTTGCAGCACACCCCTCTGGATGCAAAGGTGCAAAAAATCCTGTCTGAACTGGTGCAGTCTCGCTTGCAGGTCAATGCTTCTGGACAGAAAGTCCCTCTGACGGTCACAGAGATCCTTCCTGCTGGTGAAGATGTGCAAGTGACCCTGAGTGCCCCAACCTTACAGGGCAAACTGGAGGTCAAAGCCGACCTGTTCCCCGAGGACACCCTGCACAAAGTCTTCATGACGGTCTACAAAAATGAGGCCCTGCTGGGACAGTACGCTCTGGACCACCAGAATGCTTCTGTGGGATTCGATGCCCCCGAGCCTTTGTGGCAGGTGATTGTGACGTTCATTCGGGAGGGGATCCATCACATTTTCATTGGAGTGGACCACATCGTGTTTGTGGTGGCGTTGCTGCTCTTGGGTGGGTCTTTGCGTGCACAGGTGAAGATCATCACGGCGTTCACCGTTTCACACAGCATCACACTGGTGCTGGCTGCACTGAACATTTTGCAACCTTCCGGGACTCTGGTGGAAAGCCTGATTGCCCTGAGCATCGTGGTGGTGGGGGTGCATGACCTGCTGCACCTGAGGAAACCCGAGTCCAGAGGAAAACGGGACTTGAGGGTGTTTTTTGCATTTGGGTTCGGGTTGATTCACGGGTTTGGATTTGCCAGTGTGCTGGGAGCCTTGAACCTGCCAGAGGATCAGATGGCGTGGTCTCTGGGGGCATTCAATGTGGGTGTGGAGTTGGGTCAGGTGATGGTGTTGCTGTTGTTGATGCCTGTTCTGGGTGTACTGCACAGAAAATTGACGGCTGTGGTGTACCGGAATGCCTTGCTGGGGGTGGCCACTCTGGTGGTGGTGACAGGTGGGGTGTGGTTTGTGCAACGGGCTTTCATGGCCGGGTGATGCACAACCTTCACCCGAGCTGAATCCCAAAACCCGGATTCCTCTGGTGCCCGACCAGAAGCTGGTACACCACCGAATGGCTTGTGTCCGGTCCGTGCAGGGTGGCGTCGATGTTCACATCGTGGTAACTGCCCGAGGGCCGTGCAAAAAGCTGGTGTCCCCCTGCGGCCAGACCGATCCTCTGGGCGACCTGTCCGGCTTGCAAGTGGGCTTCGGCCATGCCCGTCACAGACTGTTGGGAGAGCAGGCGGGTGGGCGCACTGAGGAACCAGACCGAGGTGCAATACCGCGCCTGAAACCCGAGGATGGTGAACAGGTCTTGCAGGTCCGGAGGAAGAGGCCGCAAAAAGTGCAGGTTGCCATGCTGCGCCCGATACACACCGGGCTTGTGGTCTTCAGCATGCAGGACATAGACGTGTCCCTGAATGTCCGGGTGCTGCACCTCCAGAGCGGACAGCATGTCTTGCAGGCTGAGCAGGCTCTGGTCTCTGGAGAGGGGCCAGACCCCGTTGCCATCTGCGTTGCAGGCGGAACTTCTGGACAGGGTGGCTTGCAGGAAAGGCACCTTCAAGCCCTGCAAAAGAGCATTTGGGCGTTCTGCTGGGACACAGGGCAGGGTCACAAGGGGAAATTCTTCGTCTCTGGCAGGCCATTCGAAGTCCTGCACCTGAGGGTCACTGAAGGGCAGGTCAAAGGCGTTCAGGGTGGCTTGCAGTTGGGCCAGAGCATGTCCAGCGGTGAGCAGCATCAACCGACTGGCGAAGTGGCCGTACAGGTTCAGAAGGCGGGTGGGCACCCCGGAGATGATCCATCCGGGTGCAGACATGGCCTCTCCTGCGTTTTGCACCGTCTGGGCTGCCCGTGTGAGGGTGTGGCGTCTGGGGTCGTAACGGTGGGCCTGCTGACCGTCCCACCAGTTGAGTTCGATGGGGTAACGGCACCTCGGGGCGGGGGTGGCCCGGTGGATGGGGTACAGGTCGGTGGCCTCCCACCGGGTGAACCCGAGCGTGTGGTGACACAGGTTGCTGAGGTCCTGCAAAGTGAAATCACGGGCATGCGGGCTGAAACGGGACAGGGCTTCAGACAGGGTGGCCTGAGGTTTCTGGGGAGCAGGGAGCAAAATTTCTGCACCTCTGGAAGGCAGGAAACCCCGGTACGCCCCTCCTGTTTCTTCGCGGTCTGCGGTGTATTTCAGGTAGGTGTTCTGGTAATGGAGCACGTTCGCTTGCATGGGGTGCCTCCTTCAGGTGAATGGGTGAACCCGGCGGTCCGGGAGGTTCAGGGGATGGTCTCTTTGCACGCTGGCCCCATAGTGCATCGGGATGGAATGGGTGATCAGGGCACGCACGCACCGCAAATTCCAGTGGCTCAGCAAGGGGGTGGTCTGGTCCACCATGTACGTGTCCATGCCCAGAGCCTGCAATTTCAGGAGCAGTTCCGAAAGGGTGGAAACCCGTTCAGGAAGGGGCTCTGCTGGACCACCCTCAAGGCGTTTTTGCAGCTCTGGATCGGGGTAAAAGTGGGCTTTGAGGTGGTCGCTGACCTCCTCCACCCGATCAAAGTTTTCTTGCAGGTCATGGATTTTCTGAAAGTCTCTGGCCGTGAATTGCAGCCGGACAGTGAGCAACCCCAGAGCCTCCGAAAGGGCCTGCCTTGCAGCGTCCTGTGCATGAAAACCCGCTCCAGTGGTGAGGATCAGGGTGGGCTTGCCGTTGTGGTGGCCTGAAATCTGGCACATCACCACCGCAACAGGAAGGTCCCCACTCAGGTTGAACAACCGGAAGGTGTGCCCATGCCGTTCCATCACCTGCCCGAGCAGTTGGCTCTGGGGGTCGAGTTCAAGGTCCAGAACCGCAGGAACCACATCCGAAGACCACCATTTGAGGGCTGCATGGCGTTCAAGGGCCTCCAGAACGGCGTGCATCAGGGCTTCCTCGGGGGTGCTGCCCACCGCGCAACCGCTGGAATTTCCGGCCACCAGAGGAGCAAACCGGGTTTTGCTTTCGTAAAAGCACAGGCTCTGTTCCAGCCAGACCTTTTTGCCACTCAGGGCATGCTGTCCTTGCACCCAGTTTCTGGGAGCAGCAGCGTCAAAAGGCACGAAAGGAAACCCTTTCTGGTGGTACTGCTCTGGACGGTACAGCCCGAAAGAACCGGGATCCATGGCCTCAGGCAAGTCCTGAAAAGAAGCGGTGCAGGTGGGGGCACTGCTCTGGTTTTCCATCCCTGCATCGCGCTCAAGGGCTTCCAGCACCGAGAGGATGCGGGCTTTCAGGTAATGGCTGGCCCGTCCGGTGCCCATCACCTGCTGTCCGGTATGGGCTGCAGCCAGTTGGGCATGCATCATCGGTTCACTGCCCGAGAAAGGCTCCATGTGAAACCCGAGCACCATGCCCAGCGTGGGATGGATGATGCTCTGGTCCGGCAGGTCAGGCAAAGGACCTCTGGTGGTGGGGGCTTGCAGGTTCAGGAGGTCGATTTGGGGCGCAGGTTGCTCTGGGAGGGACACCACCCGTTCGATGTGGGCGGTTTTCAGGTCCATCAGAAACAGGTCCGGGCTTGGCTGGGCTTGCAACACCGTCTGGATGGCCTGCAAAGCCGGAAAATCCAGCAAGGGAGAGGCTTTGCTCTGGAACAGGGTCTGCGAACGCATGGCCCGCCTGCGAACCTGCTGTTCCTGATCTTCAGGGAAACCCACCCAGGTCCCTGTGCCCAAAAGGGCATGGCTGCGTTTGGTGGGCAGGGTGAAGGTCATTGCCCCTCCAGGGTGACCCGTCCGACCCAGAGGCCCAGAGGGAGCAATTTGGGATCGGGGGTGCCGTGCACTTGAATGGACAGGCCACCCAGCCAGTCCTGCCAATTCAGATTCTGGCCTTGAACGGCAGCAGGGAGTTGGACAGGGTGCTGGTCTGGAGCGATCTTTTCGCCTTCCAGTTGTGCTTTTGCCACACCCAGCAAAAGGGTGGTTTTGAGGGCTTCTCGCAGGTTCCGTCCTGCTGCTCGCACCTGAAAATCCGGGGTGCGGAGTTCTGCCACAGGGAGGCCAGCCACCTGAGACATCCACACCTGGATCTCGGGTTGCACCCCAAAGCGGAGGGGCAAGGTGCGGTACCAGAATTTGGCATCTGCATCGAGGTCCGTTTCAAAATCCCAGAGCATTTCCTGATCGGAAAGCTGGTGCTTGGCATGGCGCAACACCCCCAGACCTTTCCACTGGGCTTCATTCAGGCCCGCCGTTTGCCCTGCAAAACGGGACATCAAAGATCCCAGAACGGCCTGTGTGCGGGCTTCTTGCAGGGTGCCTCCGGTGAAGGTCAGGCGCACCTCAGGGTGTTCACGCAGGCGGGTGGCCCAGGTGGTCACCGGCAACTGGGGCAGGTCTTCTGGGTCGATCTGGCGCATCAGACCGCTGTGTTTGTTGAACAAGAGTTGTCCGGCCATGCTCCGTTCCAGCGTGTCGATGTCCAGAGGGGCCTCGGGGGCAGGTCGCTGAACCGGAAGCAAGGGGTGCACGGTGTCTGTGAGTTGTTCCTGACAGATCCGAACCACTTTGTGAAGGGCAGGGGTGTCTGCACCTGCCAGCACTTTGAAGGCCTCCAGAGCGGCTCTGGCCCCGGTGATGCTGTACGCAGAATAACTGTCTCGGGGTGCCGAAAAAGGTCCCATGCGTGCCCAGAGGTCTTCCTGAAGTTCCCGACCTCCAACCGGTCCAATGGTGCTGAATTCTGCGGTCAGGACCACGGGCAGCACTTTCTGTCCGTCAGCAAGGTTTTGCAGGGCTGCGCTGACCTCCTCCCAGCTTCCGATCACCACAAGCAGGTCCGAGGGCTGAACAGGGCTTTCGGTGGTCAGGGTCCAGCGGCAATCCGGGTCGAGCACCTGACGCAATTCCAGACTTTCCAGCAAAGGGGCTCGGGCAGGATCGGTTTCGGAGACCTGCACGGCACCTCGGGTCAGGCCAGCATCCCAGAGGGCTGGAGCGAACACCCTCAAGGCCGATCCCGTGCCAGTTACGGTCAGTTGCTTTTGCCGGAGGTTGAGGAAATTCTTGATGGGGGCAGGCCCGAGCGCTTCCAGATAGTCGAGGGTCGGGCGGTACAGTTCGGTCATCCATCCGGGCAGTTGCAGGCCTTCATTGAGGGCGTGGTCGCGCACGGCACCCACTTCATGGAGTTTTTGCAGCAAAGAAGACACCGCGCGTTGCTGGCTTTCCGGGACAGCACCCAGCAGGCTCTGGAGGCTGACCTGCCCATTCAGGTGCGGGCTGAGGCGTTCCAGCAAGGTCAGCATGGCTCTGGAGGGGAGCACGAAACGGCGACCATCCACCGCCACCACCGGTTGTTGTTCTTCACTGGCGAAATACACATCAGAACGGAGTTTGGGGTACTCGATCATGGCAAACCTCATTCGGGCTGGCAGGCATGCTGCCACGCTGCGGTGAAAAGGACCTGTTCGGTCAGGTTGAACAGCATCCGGTTGCTGTGGAAAATCACGTGCACGGCCAGAATGCTTCTGAGGCCCCGCTCCAGAGGCCCGTGGGCCAACAAGCCTTGCATGGCTTTGCCCCAGAGGACCAGTTCTTCTTTCCAGACGCTCATTTCAGGGACGCGGCCCAGCAGTTCTTCCCAGAGCCTGTCGGTGCTCAGGCTGCCAATGCGCTGCACGGCTGCGGAAATCTGCTCCACCAGTTTGTGGTGCTCAGGTCGGGCGGGTGGCCTGACCTGTCCGAGCTTTTGCCACACATCCCACTGTTCGAAGCTGTCGAGGCCGCAAGACCGCAGCATCAGGGTCATCCAGAGGTGCGAGGTCAGGTAGCGGTTGTTGGTGTCCAGCTTGTGGGCGTGCAGGGCCAGCCACGCGTCCATCTCGAAGAAGCGGTGGGCTTGCTGCATGGCGGTTTCGCCTCCAAACAGCCCCACCTCGGGTTCATAGGGGGTGAGAGGGGCAGCGCTGATCCATCCTTGCTCTTGCCCAGCTTGCACGAGGTTTTGCACTTCCGTCTGGATCTCTGGGGCAAACCGGAGGCGCAGGTGCTCTCCCCCATCCCCCTTGACCATGAACCAGAATTTTCCGGCAGGCAGGGACAGGATCTCTGGCATCAGGCGGTTCAGTTGAGGGGTGTACAGGCGGTGCTGCAAATACTGAGTCTTTGCATGCATGACCGGAGTGGCCCGAGGGGATTTGCCCAGCAGCATGGCGTAAAGCACCTCTTCTGAACTGGACAGCAGTTGCCGTGCGGTGTCGTCTTTGAAGCATCCCAGAGGCAGGGTGTTGAACTGCAAGGCGGTGCCCACCAGTTGCAGGTTCTGCATGATGTGGCCGCTTTCTTGCAGCAGAAAACGGTAGGCCCGGTCTCCGTACTTGCGGGTGGGTTGCTCAAAATTTCCGGTCAGGAACACCAGAGCAGGTACCTCCTGCAAAGAGGTGTTGTCCATCAGGAAATCCAGTTCCTGCGGGTCAAAACCGCCCACCCACTGCAAACTGTGACCCAGAGCCTCGTAACGGTAGACCCCTCGGGGCAGGTCTGGCAGGTTCACAGAAACCACCTGCACGGAAACCGGATAAAACCCTCCAGCAGACGGGTAAGTTCTGCGCTGAACCCCATGCCAGAGCGGGCCACTGCTGCCCACCGCATGCTTCAGCAAATTGGACAGGGCTTGCAGGTCAAAAGCTTCAAAACCCGAGGTGTGGCTGCGCCTTTCTTGCAGGGCTTCTTGCAGGGGGATGTTCAGGAGTTCAGGCTCTGGGAGTTTCAGGCCGTCCTCGGGTCGGGTGGGGGTCGGGCTGATGTCCTGCACAGGCGCAGGGGCTTGCCGGGTGTAACTGGTCCACTGGTGAAATTCGGTCCAGCGCAGGGTCATTGGGCCACCTCCTCGAAAGAACGCCAGTTTTGCAGGGTGCTGTCTGCGAACTGGCACAGCAGGAGCCTTTCGGAAGCCCGGATGCCTGCACTGTGCAAAAGCTCGTACAGCACGTTCACGAACAGCCTGCGGGCTTTGAACTCGGGACGCTGGATGTACTGGTGAATGGGATGGGTGGGGTCCTGAAAGGCCCGGTGCACTGGACTGCTGGTGAATTCCTTGGGCGACATCCCCTCGGGCATGCGGGTGTATTCCTGCAAGTAGGTGTCTGCCGTGGAAATCTGAAATTCCCCGAGTGTTTCGGCGTGCATGGCCCGGTCATAAGCACCTGAAAGGGCCTCCATCCACAACCGGACCTCCAGAGGGGGCCGGGTTTCCACCTGATGGGTCAGTTCAAACAGCAGGTTTTGATGGTGTTGACTGCGCAGCACGAACTGTTTTCGCAGGTCCTCGCCGTTGGGGAGGTTGTGGTAAAACGCCTCGGCGTGGGAAGCAAAGCAGGTGGCCACCTCGGGCATGCCGGAGACCTCGGGTTTGCAGCCCAGAGTGAAGGCAAATCCAGCCATGAGCTGGTAGGCTCTGGGGATTTTGCCAGAGGCTGGCACCGTCAGAAGCCATTTCAGGGTGGGCTGCACCTCCGAGAGCACCTGTTTGACCAGTCCACTCACAAAAGCATTGCCAAAACGGTGGTCCCGAAAAGTGGAAGGCTCCCAGAAGGTGGTTTTGCTGCCGTACAGGGGGAGGAGGTCCTCATCTGCGACTTCCCACCTTGCCACTTCCGAGTAGCGCGCAAGGTACTCTGCATCGGTCAGGGTGTCTTTTGCTCTGGGTAACAGGAAGAAATGCTGGATTTCAGGTTGCACCCTTGCACGCAGGGCAGAGAGCACTTCGCTGGTCTGAAAGTGCACTTTCACATGGGGGCCGTGCATCCAGTGCCGTTGCAGGAAAAACCGCTGGACCCAGCCTTCTTGATGCAACCCTTCAAAGGTGTCCAGCAGGGTCAGCATCAACTGTTCGCGGGCAGGGGTGTGGTCGTACACGCGCAAAGTGAACCATTCAAGCATGGTGTTCCTCCAGTTCCACAGCGATTTCTTGCACCAGATTCTGGTCAAAAGGGTCAGGGAAAACTTCGTACAGGAGGGTGGCTGGGCAATCTCTGGCCCAGCGTTCCAGCAAGCGCACGTAAAGCAGGCTCTGCAAATCAATGAATTGCGGTTTCAACTGGCGTTCCTTGCTGAAATAGGCCACAATGTCCAGCTTCTCCTCGAACAGGGTGTGGTTCGGGCTGAGGAAAAACCGCTCGGGCAGCCCATTTGCTTGCCAGAGGGCCAGCACCCTGCGCCAGTGCTCCACTTCGGTTTCGTTTTTCTGGCGGATCAACCCCTCGGAGGGCACCACCCACGCTTCACGGCTGACCACCACCTCACCCAGTTTCAGGCGCGGAAAGTGCTGCACGTTGGGGCTCTGGGGGTCGCAGAAACTCTCCACGATGTAACTGCGGAAACCGACCTGAGGGGCCAGGTCAATCAGGCGCTGCTCGGTGGGGGTCAGGAAAGACGGCACGAAGGTGCTCAGGTACAGCGGAATCACCTGCTCACCCAGAGAATCCACCACCTGAAGCCCCTGTCCCTGCACGTGCTGCACCTGCAAATCCTGCAACCGGAAGGTGCTTTTCTCCAGACTGGACAGGGTCCCGAGCGTGCGGTCCAGCACCACCGGATTGTGGTTGATGGTGCTCTGGCTGGTCACCCTGAGTTGGGCAGCTTTTCCAGCGTAAAGGCGTTCCAGTCGGGTTTTCAGCAGGGCTTTGCTGGAGGGGGTCAGGCACCGGAGGCCCAGCACACCCACCCCTCCCAGAGCGGTGTTGAGCACCCACTGGCCCCGGTGTTGCTGCATCAACCAGGTCCATCCGGCAGGTTGGAAACGGCGCACACTGTTCTGGTGTGGGGCCAGCACTTCAGCAGGAATCTGGATTTCCCTTGCTTCCCTGTTCTGTTCGATCAGGCGTTTGAGCCCTCTGGAAACCTCCTGAGCCCGGTGCTGCAGGTCCTGTGCTGCACTGGACGGGGTTTCTTCCAGAGGATTCAGCAGGTACGCAGTCAGGGAGGTCTGGCCTTCAGGACCGTACCGCTGCACAAAGCTTTCTTCCTGCTTCAGGCTTTTCGCTGCCGATCCAGTGAGCAGCATGGACAGGGTGTGCACCAGATTGATGGTTTCCTGATCCAACTCGGGCAGGGTGGCAGGGTGGGTGGGGGCACTGGCGTTTTCATAGAGCCAGCGTCCAGAGTCCGGCATGGGTCCTTCCAGAGAAAGTGTTTCCTGAATGAGGTGCACCTGCTGCTGGATGCTGGCCTGAACCCCTCTGCGGGTCATGGCATCTGACTGGCTGTAATGGTCCAGCAAAGCTTGCAATTCACCCAGCAAGCTGGACACTTCCTGTGCAAAATCCACAGGCAGACCAGAGAGCACCTGCTGCAATGCGGTCACCGGCTCTGGGGTCAGGTCATCGAGGGCAAACTCTGGAATCAGCACCTGCCTGTCCAGCAGTTGCAGCACGAAACCTTCGCTTCTGGCCGGGTCCAGTTTGAGCACCGCTTGCATCTTTTCCAGCAGGTCCAGCAGGGTGTGTGGGGTTTGCAGGGTCTGGTGAAGCCACCAGAGCAAAGCCGAATGGGGAAGCACCATCCAGCGGTCTGCAGCTTTGCCGTCTTTGCGGTCCAGCAGCAGCAATTCAAAGCCTTTTTCGTGGGGGGTGCAATCCGGATTCCAGCGGTAAAGCAGGTGGGGTTTCAGGTCAGGATGGTGCTGAATGCCTTTCCAGAAACGGTGCAAGAGCGCAGCGTTCAGCAGCACCTGTGTTCTGGTCTCTGGCACTCCTGATCCATGCACCTCCTGACGGGTGAACCGACTGAGGGGACTGGTCTTGAAAGCCGCTCTGGACAGGTAGGTGCAGAGGGTGTTTTCCAGCTTGCGCCACTTGCCCACCTCCTCGCTGTTCAGGAAGTCACGCACGGCGTCCATCACATCGGGAACGCTGATTTCCAGACTGGAGAGAAAATCAGGATGGCCCTTCAGGATGTCTTTGAGGTGCTTCTGGACCTGCAGGTGCTCGTCTTGCAAAACCGTTTCCAGAAGGCACTCCAGCCACTGCTGCAGGCGGTTTGCAGCCTCCTGCACCCTCTGGCACAGGTCGGGGTGGGTTTCTTGCAGCACCTCCAGATCCACAACTCTGGGAACTTTGTTTTTCAGGAGGTCCCGGCGCACCCGGATCAGGGCCTGACGCTGGGAGCGGTCCTCCTCGGGGACCAGAGGCACCCGTGTTTCCATGCTGGAGGCCAGATTTTGCAGGGTGTTTTTCAGGTCCTGCTCTTCTTGCAGGTGCCACTGGAGCAAAGCGAAGGTGCGGAGGTGGTGCAGCCCTTTCATGGCAGAGGGGGCAATGCTGCCTTCACGCACGGTGTGTTGCCCGGCCACGCGCCAGAGGCGCAACGTTTTCAAAGCCACAGTCTCGGTCATGGTGTCCTCTTTTCAGGGGAAAGGGTGAGGGGCAAACAGGCCGTTGTGACCTGCAGGCAGACGGGAAAGCAAACGGGAGGTGTTGACCCGGTGGGGGTGTCCAAACGTCATGGGCAGCATGCCGGGCACCAGAGCCCGCACTGCATGGAAACCGCCCTGTGCAGGCAAATCCACAAAAACCACATCTTCATGCACCTGAAGCAGAACCTGCAGCAAGCGGGTCAAGGGCTCGGTCAGGTCGGTGTGGCGGTCTGAAAAAGGGGCAAACTCCGACAAAAGTTGTTCTTGTGACCCCAGAAAATCCAGGTCTTTGAGGCCCAGAGGATGGGCGAACCGCAAAAAATGATCCAGATCGTCCTGCACCATTTCAGGGTGCAAAACGCGCTTTAAAGCTTCTTCGGGTTGGTGATGGGGGGCCATGCAGTGCAAAGTGGTCAAAGCTTCACTGAGGGCAGCCCGCATGGCGGGAAGGGGTTGCAGGTGGGCCGCAGCACCGCTGACACTCTGGACCTGATCCAGCTTGCCGTCAAAGCGTTTCAGGAGTGCCCACACCGCAGGAATGCCATTTTCCTGGGTGATGTTGAAGAAAAACACCTCGAACCCGAGTTTTTCGGCTTGCAAAGTCAAATCCTGCACTTGACGGTCCTGGATGTTCACCACCCGTCTGGCGGGAGTGCGGGTGTAATAGGTCATCAGGAAAGCGTCCCGTTCGATGACTTCCAGCAGGGCATGCAGCAGGGCTTCTTCACGGCAAGCCCCCAGAGCGACCCCACTGCTGCTCTCCTGCACGTACACCGGATCTGAGACTGACAGGAACACATGTCGGGCAGGCACAGAAATGGGCTGCTGGTGGCGCACAGAATACCCACGGGTCCACCGGATGGGAAGCTCGGGGTGGTAAGCGGTCCAGTGCCCGGGCAGGTGGGCAGGCTCGGGTTGCACGAGGGTGCGAGGATCCAGCGTGAGGCCTTCCTGACGCATGTCCAGAAAACTGCAAGGGCCAGAGAGGTTCACCGCACGGTCTGCTGCCTGACGTTCCAGAGCCTCCAGCACCGCTCCAGTTCGGGCTGCGTGGTAATGCTGACCCCGACCCAGCACAGGATGCCAGCTTCCCTGCAAATTCACCTGTGAGACCATCACGGGCAGAGGGGCGTCCATCAGGGGCAGCGGATGCACCCCAAATTGCATTTCCAGAAACTCCAGTTCTCTCATGGTCACCTCCTTGCGAACGCGGGTGGCCCCGATTTCAGGCACCACAGCGGTTTTGAACGTGAACGCTTCAGGGTTTTGAGGAAGGGCAAAAAACTGCACCGATCCCGAGTGGGGTTTCCAGATGCACCAGTGGCCTGAACGCTCTCGCAGGTTTTCCACCACCACAGGCAGGAAAGGATGCCCCATGTCAGGCCAGCGCAAGATCGCCTTTGCTCCTGAGGGAAGGTGCCCAAGGACCCACCTTGCAGCCCCTTCAGAATCCACCTCTGGCGAAAACACCACCTGTTCAGGGTTGGCCCACACCAGCACTGCCGGGAAACGCTCTGGCAAACGGCCCGAGGCCATGCAGTGAAGCACCGATGTGGGACCCTCAAGGATCGAAAGCATGTCAGGCCTGCACCCCCTGCACCTTCAACTGGCTGTTTTGACGCCGGATCACCTGCAACCACAGCACAGACAGCACCAGCAAGACCACACCCGTTCCCATGAACAGCCATCCCAGAGGAATGCGGTCCACAAAAGTGGGCAGGATCAGCAGGGTCAGCGGCATCCCGAGTTGACTGGTTGCACCCAGCACCCCGAAAGCCCGTCCCAGCATGTGTCTGGGCGTGTGGGTTTGCAGGATGATGCTGTTGGAAACCATGATCAAGCCGGTGCCCATCCCGATCAGAACCATCAAAACCGAAATCAGGAAGATGTTGTGGGCCACCGCAAACAGCAGGAAAAACACCCCGTTGAACAGGTAGGCCAGCAGCATCATGCGGGTGGCGTTGAATTTCTCTCCGAGCACCGAGACCAGCACGTTGCCCAGCAGCATCCCACCCGTCAGAAGGCCCATCAGAACGCCATACCCCTCGGGTCCAACGTCCAGAGATTTCAGGTGTTTGGGCAGAGCGGTGTTGAGGGGTGCGAAGGCCGCCATCACCATGAAACCCAAAACCGGAATGGCCCTCAGGAGGGGATTGACTGTAAACACCTGAAATCCAGCCTTGAGGTCCTGCCAGTAGGTGTTGGGCTCCTCGATCCGTTCACGGGCAGGGAACTGGATCAGCAGCATCAAAAAGGCCATCACCAGAAAAGTCACCGCATCAAAAAGCAGGGTGTTTTTCACCCCGAACTGACCGACCAGAAAACCGCCTCCGATCAAACCCATGATGCTGGCACTCTGGTTGGCGATCCCCATCAGGCCGTTTGCACGGATGAGGTCTCTGGCAGGCACCAGTCCGGGCAGGGCAGATTGGGCGGCTGGACTGTAAAAAATGCCAATCAAACCGTTGATGAAAGAGGTCAGGTACAGCAAGGTGGGGGTCAAGTCTCCCTGAACGGCCCAATACCACACCAGCAGGGAAAGCACCCCACGCAAAGCATCCCCAAGGGCCAGAGGCAACTTGAGGGGCAGGCGGTCCACCCAGGTGGCCGCAAAAGGAGCAAGCAAACCGGGCAGCATGGTCAGGGCGAGGGTCAGGGCACTGGAGCCCACCGAGTTGGTCAATTCCAGCACCAGATACGAGAAAGCCACCCCACTGATCGCACTGCCCAGTTGGGCCTGCAAAATGCCCGACCAGTACAGGGTGAAATTCCGGTTCCAGAGTTTGGTGGGTTGCACGGTCATGGTTTCCCTTTCTGAAAGTCAGCCACCCCCGAAATCGAGGGTGGCTGTCTCTGGTGAACTTACTGAACCTCGTTCAGGGCGGGCTTGACAGAGCAGCTTCCGCAACCGCGACCCACACTCAGGGAGGCTCCGCCTTCAGGCAGACCGTAGGTGTCGGACTCCCCGAGGGTCTCCACGTCTTGCAGGTTCAGGTCTTCGAGGTTGATCTGGATGTCTTGCACTTTTTCGTTTTTCATGTTCTTTCTCCTTGTGGGATGAGGATTTTTAAGGGAAGTGTGCGTTCAGAACTTGAAGCTCTGGTTTACTGGACTTCGTTCAGGGCGGGCTTGACGGAACAGCTTCCGCAACCACGGCCCACGCTCAGGGAGGCTCCGCCTTCTGGCAGACCGTAGGTGTCGGATTCCCCGAGGGTCTCCACGTCTTGCAGGTTCAGGTCTTCGAGGTTGATCTGGATGTCTTGCACTTTTTCGTTTTTCATGTTCTTTCTCCTTGTGGGATGAGGGTTTTTAAGGGAAGTGTGCGTTCAGAACTTGAAGCTCTGGTTTACTGGACTTCGTTCAGGGCGGGCTTGACGGAGCAGCTTCCGCAACCACGGCCCACACTCAGGGAGGCTCCGCCTTCGGGCAGACCGTAGGTGTCGGATTCACCGAGGGTTTCCACGTCTTGCAGGTTCAGGTCTTCGAGGTTGATCTGGATGTCTTGAGCTTGTTCGTTTTTCATGCCTTTTCTCCTTACCACCGGGAATTTGCAACACGGAAGCACGCTTCCATGTGAGTGGTCCAACATGTTGAACACTTCTGAAAGACTTTGAGCACAGCGAAATCTGAAACAACTGGATTTGGAACTGGATTGTGGGGAGGCGTTCAGCCTTTGGGTGTGGGGGTCACGATGGACACAGGGAGGGTGTTGGTGCTGCCTTCTGCGCAGGCGCTACCGATCATGCTTGCTCCGAACAGAACCACCATCAGGATGCCTTTGATCTTTTTCATAACCTTCCTCCTTGCTTGATGGATGAAGGGTACAAAAGCCCCCTATTGGAGCCGTATTGGTGAAAAAGGGGGGTGTATTTGGGCATCGCAAAGTCTGAAGTTTGGCAGGTCAACTGAGAAAGCAGTCAGCGGTCAGCCATCAGCAAAAAGCACACTGTTCGGCTTTTGCTCTGGAGAACAAAAAGCCAAAAACAAATCCACCACAGGTTTTTGGGTACCAAAAGGTGGAAGGAACCATTTCTTTCTTGCTGAAAGCTGATGGCTGACGGCTGATGGCTTTTGACCCACCATCGACAAGGCAGTGACTTTGCACTCACCTTGGACTGTGTATTGCTTGAAAGACCAATACGGTATTTCGTGCCCTGAAACACGGTTTTCGCCGATCGATACAGGTTTTCCCCAATAGACGCCACCCTGAAAGACCGCTTGAATTGTTTCAAGACCCATGGAACAGAACCCCCTGCTGTCCTTGTTGTTGAATGGTCAGGCCGCCGAGGCATGGAAGCAATACATTTCCCTGCCCGAGCCCACCCCTGAGGAAGACCGCTGGGCCGGATTGGCCCTCAGGCACCTCGGACAGGGCACTGCGGCCAAGAACATGCTGCTGCGGGCCATCGCCAGAGGCTGCGTGCATGCCAACATCGAACTGGGTGGCTTTTATCTGGCCATGAACGATTGTGACCTTGCAGAAAAAGCCCTCTCGGCACTGACCCATCTTTCTTTGAACCCCTTTGACAGTGCGCTTTACCATTACATGCAGGCCCTGCTCAAAGACCGCAATGGCAGCTTGCAAGATGCCATTTCCAGTGCAGAGCAAGGGTGGGCCGCCGCTTTTGGCCTGACCGGACCCACCGAGAAAGTGCGCTCTTCCATCGCAGGTTTGCTGGCAGAACTGTACGTTCGGATGGGCATGGACTTGGTGGCCCGGGAATATTACGACGCCTGCCTTGACCTTGCCCCAGAGAGCCGCAAAGCCGAAATCCTCTCTTCCAGAGCACTCTCTTACGCCTATCTGGGCAGGCATCAGGACGCCATGCAAGACCACCAGCAAGGCCAGCAATGGCAATCGGGGGTCAGTCAGGCGGTGCAGCAAAACATCCATTACCAGTCTGGCTTGATGTTCCGTTGCCTTGGCCATCTGCCCGAAGCCATCAAAGCCCTTGCTGCCACAGACGTTCAGCACAAAGAAAATCAGGATTACAACATCCACTTTTATGCACAGGTGTACCTGAGTGCATTGCATCTGGAACTCGGGCAGGAAAGCGTGGCCCGCAGCCATCTGGCAAGGGTGCGGCCTCTGGCCAAATCCAAACTGGCCCGCATGACCTTCTTCTTCCGAGAAGGTGCCCTGATGTCCAGAAGCAATCCGGGCATCGGCCTGAAACTGCTGCAAGAGGCGGCAGTGGGCCTCCATGAACTTCAGGCCTACCGTCAACTCCTGTGGTGCTTGCTGCACCAGAGCGAAACCTTCCTGCGCCTTGGACAGAGCAGCGAGGCCCTTGAGGCGCTCAGTCAGGTCACCGATTTGCGCCACCAGCTGGGAAACCCCCATCTGGCTCTGGTGGAACTGCGGGCCTTGCCCCTGACCCGAGAACTCCTGAAAACCCTGCCTGAGGACCACTATGTTTCCATCCTCAATCAGGATTGCTTGCAGGCCGAAGCCCCCAGAGTCACGGTCAAAACTGTGCACATCGTTTCTCTGGGCCGGGGTCGGGTGCAACTGGATGAAGGTCAGGCGCGGTTCACCCTTGGTCGGGCCATTGAAGTGCTGTGTTATCTGGTGCTCAACCCGAACAGCACCCTCGAAGACATCTTGCTGGATTTGTTTCCCGATCAGGACCCCAAACTTGCCAAAAATTACTTCCATCAGGCCCGTTATGACATCGAGAGGGCCACCCATGACATTTCCGTGCCATACGACAAAACCTTACGCACCTATGGGGTCAAGTTGCAAGAGGTGCAACTCGAATGGGACCTCCTGCAACTCCAGCAAAGCATTCAGGACCACAACCCGGAGCGGTTCTTCGAAGTGCTGTCCAGAGCACAAGGCGAGTTTTTGCTGGATCTGGACAGCGAATGGATTGAAGCCATGCGTCTGGAATGGCAGGACAGCATCCTGACGTTTGGATTGCAAACCGTGCAGGCATGGTGGCAGGAAGGTCAACTGGACCGCTGCTTGCAAGGGCTTGCCGTCCTGCTCAAACTGGACCCTCTAAACGAAGAATTGCATCAGCTTTGTCTGCGCTGCACACTGCAACAACAAGGCCAGCAAGGGCTCAAATCCTGCTGGCGTCAGGTGGTTGCGGCCTATTCCAGAGAAGGACTGGACCCACCCCTGCCTTTGCAAAGGTGGGTCCAGCAGCAACTGGTGCAAAGTTCCTGATCCACGAAGTTTGAATGTTGGCATCAAAAACCCTCCCGAAAATCCGGGAGGGTTCTCATCACCAGTTTGAAAAATCAGCTTCCAGAGCCGGACTTGTTGCCGCCCTGACCGCTGCGTCCAGAGGAGTCGGAGCCTTGTGACCCGGAACCCTGCTGACCGCTCTGGCCTTGCTGGTTCTGGTTGCCGCTCATGCCTTGCTGACCGCTCTGGCCCTGTTGACCTTGCTGGCCTTGCTGGTTGCTGTTCTGGCCCTGACTGCCACCTTGTCCCTGCTGGGAGTGGCTCAGTTGATGGCGATCCTGATTTTGTTGACCGCCCTGGCCCTGCTGATTTTGGCCTTGTTGATTCTGATTGCCAGACATGCCTTGCTGGCCGCTCTGGCCCTGTTGGCCTTGCTGGTTCTGGCCCTGTTGATTCTGATTGCCACTCATGCCCTGCTGACCGCTCTGACCTTGCTGGCTTTGGTTTTTTTGTTGATTTTGTTGATTGTTCTTGTTCTGGTCGCTCATGTGGTTGCTCCTTTTGCATTGCCAAACTGGACCTGTTTCTGGTCACAGAATCAGCAAATGGGGACAGGGAGACATCCTCTCAGGGGAACCTGATGGAGGGTGCGCCATACGAAGATTCAAAGGTGTTGCATTTCGGTGCAATGCAAAGCGATTCACAGCTTTTAAGGCTGCGGTGATCCACATCCAACCCACTGTGAACAATGGGGACCGGTCTGCTCTGGATTGTAGGATCAACAAAATCAATATACACCCACTTCATGATGAAATGATGTCATATCCATCTTTTTTCATGAGTTAATTAAATACCCTGCTCTTCTTCAATCTCACAGGCTTTCTCTACACAGCAGATCTGCGTTTTCTGCAGGAAATATTACAACATGAAATACAACATCAAGTGTTTTGCCAAAACATGAAAGTGACTTTCCATCAAAGGACAACCTCAAGCCACCAAATGCAAATCCCCTCAACTCCGGGTTTTGCGGTGGTCGGCTTTCATCTGGTACATCCGCACGTCGGCCAGAGCGACCAGAGCCTCTGGATCTTGCGCATCTTCGGGGAAACAGGCAAGCCCTGCACTTGCTCCTGCAGTGGGGAAACCCATGCTCTGGACTTTCTCGGTGACCTGCTGGACCCTCTGGAACAACCGATCCCGAGTGCGGGAGGTGGTGCCAATCAGGACCACGGCAAATTCATCTCCTCCCAGACGGTAACAGCGGTCTTCCTGACGCATGGATTGCTGCAACTGCTGAGCAAAAGAGGACAGCAAGCGGTCCCCTTCGTGGTGCCCGAGGCTGTCGTTGATGGTTTTCAGGCCGTCCATGTCCAGCAGCATCACCCCAAAGTGGCTCTGGTGGCGTTTGGAACGGGCGAACTCTGCACGCAGGTCTTCTTCAAAACTGCGGCGGTTGCCAAGGCCAGTCAGGGGGTCTTTCAGGGCTGCGGTTTCAAGGTGCTGCAAGCGTTCCTGACGTTCCAGAGCCACTTGAACGGTGGCCGTTGCCGAATCGAACAGGTTTCTTTCCTGTTCGTTCCACTTTGAGCCTTCCTGCATTTTGACCCCCACCACCACCAGAGCAGGTTCTTTTCCAAAAGGGGTCAGGGGTATGAAAGCCACCGAGGTCAAGCCAGCCTGAACCATTTGTGGGTTGGCTCCGGGCTGGCTTGCATGATCATCATGGTAAAGGGAGCGGCCTTCTTCTACGGCTGCCCACACCAGACCTGTGCCTCTGGGAACCCGTCTGGGAACCATCAACATGGGAACCTGTTTGGCTTTCTCACCCATCCAGACGGGCTTGAGGACCATTTCATCTCCTTCTTGCTCAGCAAGGCCAGCCCAATCCAGACCTGCTGCCTGTCCGATTTTCCAGACCAGTTCGTGTGCGATCTCCAGAGCAGGGCGTTGCTCGGTGCTGGCACGGGACACGTCCAGCAAAGTGCGGGCGTAATCGAGGGTGGTTTGCAATTCCTGCTGGATCTGTTTCAGGGCATCGATGTCCCGAACCACAGTGGCAGCGCCCAGCAAGGTGCCGTCCAGAGCACGCAGGGCAGAAACCGCAACCTGTGCATAAAACATCTGGCCATTCCCTCTGGGACGCAGTGTTTCGAGTTCTGAGATGGGCCCTCCCCTTTCCAGAGCCTGCAGGAAGGACATTTCTTCAGAAGCCCACACCGGAGGAAGCACCTCTTGCACATGCCTTCCGATCATCTGGTGGGCAGGTTTGCCGTACAGCCGTTCTGCACCCTTGTTCCAGCTGAGAATGGTTCCAGAGAGGGCCGTGCTGACCATGGCATCCTGTGAGGTTTCCACAATGGCCGCCAGACGGTCCCGATCGGTCTGGGCTTTGCGTTGTTCGGTGACATCTCTGGCAATGGAAGCTGCACCGATCACCTCTCCAGCCTGTGAGCGCAAGGGAGAGATGGAAATGGAAACCTGCAAAATGCGTCCATCCTTGCAGCGCCGCACCGTTTCGAGGTTCTGGATGGTGTGACCCTCGCGCATGTTCTGCAAAATGACCATTTCCTGATCCTGAATCTCTCTGGGAAACAGCAGGTGGATGGGTTGCCCCACCAATTCAGAGGCTGCATAACCGTAAAGGGCTTCAGCAGCACGGTTGATGAACTGCACCTCGCCTTGCAGGTTGGTGCTGATGATGGCGTCCTGTGAGGTCTCCACGATGGCAGCCAGATTGGCACGGTCCAGCTCGGCCTGTTTTCGCAGGGTGATGTCGCGGAACAATCCAGTGAAAAAGCGTTCGCCTGCCGTTTCCCAGATGGAGAAGGTGAGTTCCAGATCAAACAGGGAACCGTCCTGCCTCTGGCCCATCAAGGTGAGGGTTTGCCCATGCACTTCGGTGCTGCTCAGGCGGGACAGCCATTCCTGAAAAGCCTCAGGAGAATCACAAACGTCTTGTTTCAGCAGGGCACCAACCGACAGGCCCAGCCATGCTTGATCCTCAAAACGGAACATCCGCTGTGCGCTCGGGTTGACACTGAGGATCATGCCGTTTCGATCGGTGGTGATGATCCCATCTGCAGCATTTTCCAGCACTGCACGGTGACGGAGTTCCCTTTGTTGCAATGCTTGTTCAGAAGCCAACCGTTGCCTGTCTGAACGGTGGATCACCAGAGACAGAAAATACGTGGGCACCGCAAAAACCAGCATGATCAAGACCGCAAGATAGGCAATGCCGTGCTCTCCATCAAACCACCCTTGCCGCGCTCCAGAGATCACCATCCCGGCAAGCACACCCGGCACAACCAGCGTGGAAGGGATCAAAAAACGGGCCAGTGCTCCACCCAAGGACCTCTGGCGAATCAGACCCACCAGCCCATATTTGCCCTGCAAACAAAGCACCATGATGCTGCAAACAAAAAACAAAAATGAGGTGGGCAAAGACATGGGCTGGTGACCGGGCAGGTGGTAGAAATCACGCAGGCCGTACAGGTGGCCCAGAAAAGGCACCATCGAAAGCATAAAAGCCAGCGCCGCCATCAGTTGGGTGGGCAATGGGGTTCTGGAACCCAGTGGATAAAACAGCAACGCCATGCCCAAAAGCAGGGCATTCAGGGATGTGTTGGGGGCCATGATCGGGGGGTTGAGACCAGAGGGCACCAACCAACCCATCAGGGTTTTGAGGGCCTCAACCACCAGAGGAAGGTCAACCACCAGATTGAGCAAGACCAGAGATCCGGTCAGGGCCATCAAGGCTGCTGTTGCTCTGGAAGCCCAGATCCAGCCTTGCATCAAGAAAATCACAGAGGCATTGAACAGCAAAAACATCACAGCAGAGAGTGGATTGAGGGGAGCCAGAAAGCTCTGGATGTCTTGCAGCGCAGGCACATCCCAGAAGCGCACCAGAAGGCTGCACAGCACCACCAGCAACACCCCCACAGACATGCCTTGGACACGACGCAAAGTGGAAGGGTGGACAGCAAGCATCTCGGGTTTCACATCAACCTCAAAAACACGGTAAACACAGTGTAAGCTTTTAAGCCTTCCAAAAACATGAAGGGAATCCCCAACAATCAACGGACCTTCGAGCATGCCAAGGGCACAGCCAGCAAATCAAAGAAACCTCTGCATTGCTGCAAGAGGTTTCTCTTTATGGATTTTGATCGCACACTCCTGAGAGATCTTCTTGAAGGTAACAAGAAAGTGTGGATGAAGTGTGAAGACTGCGCTCAAAATGCAAAACCCCATCCATGCATGAAGCTTGAACTCCCACCGAAAGTCCAGTACCTTCAAAACGTGCAAGAAAAACCGACAGTGGTGGAAGCCTCTATACACATGCAATCCCTCTTGAGAGAACGCTGGGGGGCACAAGGAGACAACCTGCACGGGTTGTTTCGCAGTGTTGAAGGCGACCTGCCCATGGACATTTTTCGTGACCTTCAAGATTTTTTGCTCCATCTGGACACAGAAGTTCCAAATGCTCTGGAGCACCAGAGCAGGATTCAACGGATTCTGGAGGGCCTTGAAGCAGGGCCTTTGCTGGTCCTGAACAGTGCATCCACACCCTCTGCCCCTTCCAAACCCCATCCCAGAGACGATGCTCAACTGGCCTCAGCAGGCCTCATGCTGATGGCCACCGTTCTGGTGTTCCTGTGGATTGAGTCGGCCGCATTGCCCTCTGAATGGCACCTGTTCACCCTGCTGACTTTTGTGGTGGCTGGGTCTCCGTGGTTGCTGCTGCTGATTCATCCATGGTTGATCCTTGCTGGATGGGTTGTTGCAGGCTTGATTGGGTACAACTTCGCTGGATGGCTGGGGGTGGGCATTGGGTTGCTCGGTCTGGGGCTTCTGACCGGAATCACACTTGCTGTGCTGATGTCACGTGCTACATCTGTACCCCATCAAATTGTCCTTGGGGTGTACTCTGCGTCGAAGGTGCTGAGGTGGTTTGCTCTGGGTGCAGGGGTGGTGTGGGGCCTCTGGCAGGGTGTGGTGTGGATGATGCACCAGAGGGGATGATCCTGTTTCGGGGACCCCATAGAACAGGCTCAACTTTCCATGAAGGCAGCGTTGCACTTCTCGTCAAGCGGGACCTCTGGATTGGGGGTGGGATGGTACTGGTGTTCCAGACCCCAGCGGACCATCGCATCGATCACTGGACGCAGACTTTCTCCATGTGAGGTGAGGGAATATTCCACCTTGGGTGGCACCTCACCGAACACCCTGCGCTGCACCACACCATCGCTTTCCAGTTCACGCAGTTGCTGGATCAGCATTTTTTCGGTGACAGGGGTGAGCTTTCGGCGGAGTTCAGCAAAGCGGTGAGGCCGCAAAAAAAGCAGATAAAGGATGGACACTTTCCAGCGTCCTCCAATCACATTGAGGGTCACCGTGGTGGGGCAAGCAGGGTTGGGTTCTTTCATCTGGGCCTCCTGGGCTTACTTTTTGGTGGGTACCTTACTTTCAGGTAAGCACTTCACAAAATATATCACTATGTTCTATAAAGATGTCAGTGAGCAGGACACCCTCTGGACAGCACCCGGACCTGCCACCTTTCCCTTTGTCAAACACCGGTTTGGATCCCAGCATCAGGCTTCCTGATGCCACGCCCTCTTGCACCTCAACAAGGAGCACCCACATGGCACACATCCTGCACATCGATTCCAGCGCACGCACCCAACAGTCCTTTTCCCGCAAGCTCACCCGAGAATTTGTGGAAACCTGGCTGAAACTGCACCCCGGAGACACCCTCACCTATCGGGACCTGAACACCACCCCTCTGCCCTTTCTGGATGAACGCTGGGTTGCAGCTGCCTTCAGCCCCGAGCAGGCCGAGGAACACAAAATGGCCCTCACCATCTCCAACCTGCTCATCGATGAACTGGTCGCAGCCAATGTGCTGGTTCTGGGGGTGCCCGTGTACAACCTGAGCGTGCCAGCCATCTTCAAAGCCTACATCGATCAGATTGTGCGGATGGGACGCACCACCAAGTACACTGCCACAGGTCCAGAGGGGCTTTTGAAAGGCAAGCAAGCCTATGTGATTGCCACCAGTGGATCGGATTTCTCGCAGGAACCTTTGAAATCTCTGGACCACCACACCCCTTACCTGAAAGCCATTCTGGGATTCGTAGGCATCTCAGATGTCACCTTCATCCGGCACTTTGGGCATGAGCCTCAGGGCATCGAGCAGTCCCTTGCACAGGCCAGAGGCCACATCCTGAACCATGCCCGTCAGGGTCTTGAAACGCAAATTTAAAGCATTTGGCAGAGAAACAAGAGGTTCATGCTTGAGGTCGTGTTGTTTGAAACAGAAGGATGCTTTTGAATCCTTCTGTTTCACGGATAAACGCAGCAAAACCAAAATTTAAAGCATTTGGCAGAAGAACAAGGGGTTGTCTCTCTGATGGATGTTTTCTGAAATGGGAGGATTCAAAAGCATCCTCCCATTTCACGGATCAACGCAGCAAGACCACACCAACGCCTTCAGACAGGTTTGGGCGGGATGGTGCACATTGTGGGCTACAGCATTGACGGCAAGCCCAACTTCCGTCATATTAATGACCATAAGTCATTTAAAGGAGCCCCATGCCCCATTCAAAACCCACCTTTCTGGTCACCGGAGGCTCTGGATACCTCGCCAGTTGGATTGTCAAACAACTGCTGGAACAGGGCCATACCGTACACACCACTGTTCGCAGCCTTTCTGACAGCCGCAAAGTCCAGCCTCTCAAAAACCTTCCCCAGCAAGAAGGACAGTTGAAATTCTTTGAAGCAGACCTCCTGAAAGAAGGCTCTTTCCTGCCTGCCATGCAAGGTTGTGACATCGTGATCCACACCGCCTCCCCGTTTGTGATCTCAGGCTTCAAGGACCCCCAGAAGGCCCTGATCGATCCAGCCGTGCAAGGCACCCGCAACGTGCTCAGCAGTGTCAACCAGACACCATCCGTCAAAAGGGTGGTGCTGACTTCCAGCGTGGCTGCCATGTACGGCGACAATCAGGACGCCAGAGGACTTCCCAACCAGACCATCACCGAGCAGCACTGGAACACCAGCAGTTCTCTGGACCACCAGCCTTACTCTTATTCCAAGGTGCTGGCAGAAAAAGCCGCATGGGAAATGCAAAAAGCCCAGAGCCGCTGGGACATGGTGGTGATCAACCCCTCGATGATTTACGGACCCAGCCTCACCCCGGCCAGCGGATCCACCAGCCTGGACACCTTTGCCCAGATCGCCAGTGGCACCCTGCGTTTCGGTGCCCCCCACTTGACCATGGGCATGGTGGATGTGCGTGACACAGCAGCAGCACACGTTCAAGCCGCCCTGAAACCCGAGGCCTCTGGACGCTACATCGTTTCCAACCGGGAATTCAGTCTGCTGGAGGTGGGACAACTGATGCGCCCCTTCCACCAGAAACCCCATTTGCTGCCCACCCGATACCTGCCCAAACGGGTGATCTGGCTGATCGCCCCTTTGCTGGGCCTCACACGAAAATTCATTGAAACCAATGTGGCATGGCCTCTGAAATTCGACCATTCGCGCAGCATCCGGGAACTGAATCTGCAATACCGTCCATTTGAAGAAACCCTGAAAGACCAGTACCAGCAGTGGTTGCAACAAACCCAGAGAGCCTGACGTTCAGCTTTGTTGGCCCCACCAGAAGGTGGGGCTGTTTTTTGTTCCCACAAAGCCTGAACATTTGGCCTGTACACTGCTGCACAACAGGATGGCATCAAACAAGAACCTGCTGGAGTGGCAACATGCTGGACATGAACCTGCTGGAAGAACAACGTCTGGAGAACCTGTACAGCTACGGGATTCTTGACACCGAAGATGAAGCCTCTTTCAACCGCATTGCAGAAGACCTCAGTGTGATCCTCAACATTCCCACCGTGTTGATCAGTTTCATTGATCGGGACCGGCAGTGGTTCAAAAGCTGCATCCACTTTCAACACAAAGAAACCCCCAGAGGGGTGGCTTTTTGTGCCCACACCATCCTGCAAGATGGGACTTTTGTGGTCGAAGATGCCCAGCAGCACCCGCTTTTCCACGACAACCCTCTGGTCACACAGGATCCCTTCATTCGGGCCTACCTCGGGGTGCCCCTGAAGACCCGGGAAGGCCACCACATCGGCACCATTTGCGGCATCGATTACCAGAGCAGACCGTTTTCTGAATGGGACAGGGATGTGTTGACCCGGTTTGGCCAAGCGGTGGTGGTGGCTCTGGAAGAACGCTTGCTTCGCAAGGAATACCAGAGGAACCTGCTGGAGTTGCAGGCCATCATGCGGAGTTCTCCTGCAGGCATCGTGCTGTTGGACCGCTCTGGGCACATCATGGGAACCAATCCGGAGGCCCTGCACCTGACCGGACTTCCCTTGCAAAATGGAGAAGTGTTTGATGACCAGCACCTGCACTCTGGCCCCTACGCACAGGTGTACTGCCATCCCACCGAAAACATGTATTTCAACATTCAACGTTCAGAGGTGCACGAAGACCTGTCTTTGCTGGTGCTGGAAAACATCACCGACCACATCCAGAACCAGTTGCTTTTGCAAAACCTCGCCTTCCATGATGCCCTGACTGGACTGGGCAACCGCAAAGCCTTTGAAGCCAAACTGCAACACCACAGCAGCCTGCAAGACATCTCGGTGTTGTTCATCGATCTGGACGATTTCAAACAGGTCAACGACACCTTCGGCCACCATGTGGGGGACCTGTTGCTGCAGGAGGTGGCCAGAAGGCTGCAAGGGGCCTTGCGCTCTGGGGATCAGGTGTTCCGCCTCGCTGGAGACGAGTTCACTGTGGTCCTGCCCACCTGCAGCCCAGAAGTGCTGCCCAGAATCGCCCAGAGGTTGCTCAGGACCCTGCAGTCCCCTTTTGTGCATGAAGGGTGCAAAGTGCATTTTGGGGCCAGCATCGGCATCACCATGGGACAGGAGCAAGACCAGTTGACCACTCTGCTGCAACGGGCAGACCGTTTGATGTATCAGGTGAAGCAAAGTGGCAAAAACCACTTCCTGCTTGGTTAAGGCACCAGATGGGAATCCAGAGCTTGTCCTTCCAGCAGGTTTTGCATAAAATGCCGGGCCAGAACAGGAAACCCTGCGTAATGCAAATGCACGTAACTGGCCAGCACGTTGCCTCTGGCGTAGCCCTCTGGGCCAGCATCGGTCTGATAAGCCGGATGGGTGGGGCTTTCCTTCAGGCGTGAAAAATGAAACTCATGCCCGCGAACTTGCGTTCCAGCCACACCCAGAGGGGTGTCCTGCAAGAAGGTCACTTCACGGTAACCCAGAGCCAACTGGGGGGTCATTTCGGTGTGGTGGGGCACCACTTTGCACATCTCGAAGACCTCTCCCTCAAGGGTGGTGAGGGTCTCTGACAGGTACATCAGACCACCGCACTCTCCGATCACAGGCTTTCCTGAAAGGGCAAATGCCCAGATGCTTTCCCGCATGCTCTGGTTTTCGCTGAGTTCACGGGCATGCACTTCTGGGTATCCTCCACCCAGCAGCAAACCGTCACACTCTGGAACCCCGGCATCCCTGAGCGGAGAAAAAGGCAGCAACGTGGCCCCGAGGTCCTCCAGCACATCCAGCGCATCCTGATAATAGAAACGAAACGCCTCATCCATGGCAATGCCCAGTTTCACTTTGCCCAGAGGTAAGGTTGCTGCAGCACTGGATGGCAAAGCAGGTGCACTTTGGGCCACCTCCAGCAAGCCCTCCAAATCGAGGGTGCTGAAAGCTTCCTGGAGGGCGTGCTCTGGCAGGGCATGGTGTTCTGCCCCCAGCAACCCGAGGTGCCTTGAAGGCAACGCCAGACTGGGGCGGTTCACCACAAATCCAAAACTTCGGATGCCCACCTGCTGCAAGGCCATTTCACACAGCTCAGCATGTTTGGCCGATCCGACCCGGTTCAGGATCACCCCAGCGACCTCCAGATCTGCCGTAAAGTTTTTGAGGCCCAGAGCCACTGCTGCAATGGTGCGTGCGGTTCCTGAAGCGTCCAGCACGAGCACCACTGGAGCCTTCAGCATCCGTGCCAGGTCTGCTGTGGAGTGTTCATCGGAAAGGGGGCTTTTGCCGTCAAAAAGGCCCATCACCCCCTCCAGAACATTGATGTCGGCATGCTGTGAACCGCGCTCAAACAGGGCATGCAAGCGCTCTGGAGGCAGAAGGTAACTGTCCAGATTTCGGGCATTCACCCCTGCAGCCCGGCCCAGATGGGTGGGATCCAGATAATCCGGCCCGAGCTTGAAGGGTTGCACCTGCAAACCCATGTGCTTGAACCCTGCACACACGGCACTGGCCACCGTGGTTTTTCCAGCATTGGAGTGGGGTGCTGCCAGCACCAGACGGGGAATGTCTCGGGTCATGTTTTCCTTGAAAGCAATCTGGGTTGAATTGGTGCAGGCAGTGTCCTGCACGCCCGAATCGCGAGGCAAAAGTCAGGCAGGCATTCGGACTTCCTGTGAAGGTTACCGTTGCGCGTCAGTCCCGGAATTTCACCGGTGTTCCCCTGCAATGCTGACCGAAGCCATCATACCTGTCCAGAGCAATCCAACACCCCAGATGCTGAGAGCACTGTCAAGCCTGAACGAAACAGAGGTTCTGTCTGAGGTAAAAACCGTCAAAAAGCCCACAAAACTGGGTGATTCCCTGATCTCTTGCTGGGCAAACCCCTGCTGAATTGACTCATGCAAATCCGTACAGTGAGGCATGCAGCAGATTCTGGTGGTCCATGCCGGATCGGAAATTCGCCAGCCATTTACAGAATTGCTTTCTGCGATGGGGTTTGATGTGCTCCATTGCCCACAAACCCACAAAGCCCTGCAACACCTCAAAACGGTGAAGCTGGTGGTGCTCGGGCCTGCCCTGACCTCCACCGATGCCCTTGGGTTCGCCCAGAGGGTCCGGGAACATCACCTGACCCTGCCCATTCTGTGGCTCAGCAGCACTTTGCACCGCAACCTGCGCATTGCTGCCCTGCAAAACGGAATCGATGAAGTCATGCCACTGCCTTTTGACGAGCAGGAAATGGTTTTGCGCATTCGTGCGTTGCTGCGCCACCACCAGAACAGCGATGTGCTGTCCAGAGGTCCTTTCCAGTTGGACCTCTCTGAACGCACGGTGTTTCATCAGGGCAAACAGGTGGAAACCACCCCTCTGGAGTTCAAATTGCTCCTCACTCTGGCTGCACATCCCGGTCAGGTGCATTCCAGAGACCACCTGATGGAAACCGTCTGGCAGGGCCATTGTTCAGACGTGCGGAATGTGGACATCAAAATTGCCGACTTGCGCAAGAAGCTGCAGGATGCAGGCTGGATTCAAACGGTGTGGGGACAAGGGTACCGTTTCAAGCCAGAAACCGCCTGAACCTGCCATCTGAAAATCCTAGACGTGCCTGCTTTTTTATACCGGGTCCAACCTCTCAGGTTGGACGTTTTTCAGTGCATGCCCACAAACAAGGGGTACAATCATGGAAAAATGATTCCATTCGCATCTCCCATGAAAGGAACAAACATGCGCTCTTCACACATCGAGGTGCCCGAGCATGGCTGAAAACGTCACTGTGGAAATGGTGGCCCGTGAAGCCGGGGTGTCCACCGCCACCGTTTCACGGATCATCAATGGCACCGGTAAAGTCAGTGCCCGCCGTCGCAAACTGGTGCAGGACGCCATCGAGAAGCTGGGCTACCGCCCAAATCTGGTGGCCCAATCTCTGGCCAGAGGGCAATCCATGAATGTGGGGGTCCTGACGCAGGACGTGTCCTCACCGTTTTTTGGCATGATTCACAAAGGGATTGAGCAGGGTTTTGAAGACTCTGGCTACCATCCCATTTTTGTTTCCGAGGAGTGGCGCAACACTGCAGACCATGCCCCCATGGAGGTTTTGCTGTCCAGACGCGTGGACGCTTTGATTGTGCTGGGAGGGTTCATCGAAGAGGAGACCCTGCTCAAAGTCAACCAGAGCACCCCCATTGTGTTGGTGGGCCGTGACATTGAGGGTCTGGAAAAACAGTGCTTGCAGGTGAACAACGTGCTGGGCGGTTACATGGCCACCCGTCATCTGATTGAACTCGGTCACCGCAACATTGCCTGTTTGACCGGACCAGAGACCCACATGGATGCTGTGGACCGCCTGAGCGGATACATGCAGGCCCTTGAGGAAGCTGGACTTCCTCTGCAACGCAATCTGGTCGAAGATGGTCAGTTCAGCGAGGAGGGCGGCATGCGGGCCATTCGCACACTGATGCGACGCAAAGAGCGTTTCACTGCAGTCTTTGCTTCCAACGACCAGTCAGCCATTGGTGCCCAGTTGGCTTTGCAGCAGGAGGGCTTGAAGATTCCGCAGGAGGTGTCGGTGGTGGGTTTCGATGACCTGCCCGGAACTGCTTTTGTGTATCCTCCGTTGACCACTGTGGCGTATCCCTGCTTGCAGATGGGGCGCGCAGCGGCAAGGACCGTTTTGAAACTGCTCTCTGGTGAAGTGCTTTCCAGACAGCACTTCAACCTGTCCTTGAAGGTGCGTTCTTCCTGTGGACCAAGCCCAGAGCCTGCTCCCTCGTCTGTTCGAAAACCAGAGCCTGTCCAGAAACCTCTGGATGCTGAAGCACCCGTTGGCACAGTCTCCAAACGCCGCAGAAGCTCAACAAGGAAGTGAAGCAGAGAAATCCGAGGTTTGCTGGAGGATAAAAATGTAGGCGCCTACATTTTTGCTTGATTCAAAACAACATCAAAAATCCCCTCTCAGACGCTTTTTTTCTGAAGGCATCTTTGTTAATTCGCACAACAAACCCGCTTTTTCATCTTGACAGTGCCTCTGGAAGGTTGTAATTTCAGGTGGAGTCACCTTTCAGACCCTGTCCAGCACCCCACAAGGTGCAACGTGTTGCTGCACATTTTGATCCCCCCATGTTGACATGGGTCTCTGGTCCGTCATTTGCACACCAGAGACCCATGAGGCCCCCTTTTTGCTCAGGAGAACCCCATGCCACGTCCCATCCCGCTTGCGCTCACCGCCATCACCCTCACCCTGTCTCTGGGCAGTTGCATGCAGCAAAACCTGCCCGAAACCCCTGTCCAGCCCACCCCTCCAGCAAGCAAAGTGCAACTCTGGCTCACCACCCCCGACCAGAGCAAGTTGCTGTCTTCTGAAACACAACTTTCGTTTTCCAGAGATGGCAGCGAAACCTTCCCGACCATCGCCGTCAATGACACCGTCACCTACCAGAAGATGGAAGGGGTGGGGGCAGCTTTCACGGACTCCAGCGCTTACCTGATGTCCAAAATGAGCCCCACAGACCGTCAGAAACTGCTCAAAGACCTGTTTGATGCCCAGACCGGTGCTGGGCTGGACCATGCCCGCATTCCCATCGGGGCCAGTGATTTTGCCCTGAGTCACTACAGCTTCAATGACCTTGCAGCAGGCGAAACCGACCCCGAGCTGAAAAAATTCAGCATCCAGCACGACCAAGAGTACATCATTCCAGTCATCAAAGAGGCCATCAAAGTCAATCCTTCCCTGAAATTCATGGCCTCACCTTGGTCTGCACCCGGCTGGATGAAGACCTCTGGAAGCCTGATCAAAGGCAAACTCAAACCCGAGTACTACGACACCTACGCCCAGTATTTTGTGAAATACCTGCAAGCCTACCGGCAAAACGGCATCGGCATCGACACCATCACTGTGCAGAACGAGCCCCAACACGAACCCGGTGATTACCCTGGCATGCGCATGGAATCCAGCGAACAGGCCAAATTTGTGGGAGAGCACCTCGGGCCTGTCATCCAGAAATCCGGGCTGGGCACGCGCATTCTGGGATGGGACCACAACTGGGACCAGTGGAATTACCCCATCGAAGTGCTGAACGACCCCAAAGCCAGAGCAGCCCTGAGCGGAATTGCCTTCCACTGTTATGGCGGCAATGTGGCAGCACAGAGCCAGATCAAAGACAGCTTTCCTGAAAAAGACCTGTACTTCACCGAATGCTCGGGCGGATTCTGGGCCAACAACTTCGGCGACAACCTGAAGTGGAACATGGAAAACCTGTTGATCGGCGCAACCCGCAACTGGGCCAAAACCGTGCTGCTCTGGAACCTCGCACTGGACGAGAAAGGCGGACCCCATCTGGGTGGATGCGGCAACTGCCGTGGGGTGGTCACCATCCGCTCAGACACCGGAGCCGTGGAGAAAAACGTCGAATACTACGTGCTCGGGCACTACGGAAAAGCCGTCAGGCAGGGGGCTTTCAGGATTGCCTCCAACACCTACAATGCTCCTGCTTCTGACCTCCAGAGTGTGGCTTTCAAAAACCCGGATGGCAGCAAAGCCCTGATTGTGCTGAACAGCAGTGCCAGTGCACTGACCTTCAAAGTCAAAGAGAACGGCAGCTCTTTCTACACCACCCTCCCTGCAGGGGCAGTGGCCACCTACCGCTGGACCGGAAAAGGCTCGGACACCCCACCCCCACCTGCACCCGCTCCTGATGCCTTCAAGATCGTGCAAGCCGAAGCCTTCAGTTCCCAGCAAGGCATCCAGACCGAAGCCTGTCAGGACGAAGGGGGTGGCCTGAACGTGGGCTACGTGGACACCGGAGACCATCTGGTGTTTGACCGCATCGATTTTGGAGCCTCTGGAGCCAAAGGGGTGAAATTCCGCGTTGCCAGTGGAGGAAATGGTGGCACCATCCAACTTCGCACTGGATCTCTGGATGGCCCCGTGGTCGCAGAAGCGCAGGTGGTCAACACCGGAGGATGGCAGAACTGGACCACCATCACCGCCCCTGCCAACATTCCAGCAGGCATTCAGAAAATCTACCTGGTGTTCAGCAAAGCAGACGGCATCAACCTGAACTGGATGCAATTTACCCCCTGATTTCCCTGAACCATTTCCCTGACCCATTTCCCTGACCCATTTCCCTGAACCATTTCCCTGAACCATTTCCCTGACCCATTTCCCTGAACCATTTCCCTGACCCATTTCCCTGACCCATTTCCCTGAACCCAGAGCACTTCCTTTGCAACTTCTGCGAGGAGGTGCTCTGGGTTTTACTTTTTGGGGAGGGCTTTTCTATGGGTTCAAGCTCAATCGGCCCTCCATCGGTTTCGCAAACCTGTGGTCAAGACCAAACCCTGACAGGTCCGTTTTATACTGCAACAGGTGAGGCAGTGGTCAGATCCCGCATCACGCAATGCCTTTCACACCCTGCCCGAGTCGCCCCGTTTCAGGCCAAACTCGGGATTTTTTTTGGAGCCCATGTGACCCCATCTGCCCCCCTTTTTCCCACTTCTTTTCAGGATGACCATGTGCTGGTGGTGTCCGATCAGGACACCATAGAGACCCTGCATCTCGGGAAAATTCTGGGGGTATTTCAGGTGCCTGGAAAACCCGAGTGCTGCCGGGTGCAGGTGATGGCTCCAGAGGGGATGCAACTCTGGACCATTCAGGAGGGGGTCACCCCTTTTCTGCTTCGCTGCGAGAAGTTGCATCAAGGACTGCTGAACCATCAACCGTGGCGCATTGACCGACATTTTGCCCCAGAGTTGCCCCAACACCTGCGACCTTGAAGCTTCACCGGATGTCTTCCTCTTGCGTATCGTTCGGAGGGGTGTTTCCAAACGTGGCCAGCAGCCCCGCAATCAACTGTTGTTTTTCTGCATCGGTCAGGCGGGCTTCCGGGTGGGTGGGCAAATAGGTTTTCTCGGGCATTTTGCCTTTTTGAACCGTTTCGGCAGCCTCGTATGCTTCACGGCCAAAACCTTTGATGCTGGTGTTGAATTTGCTGCGTCCTTCATCCACATGGTTTTGCACCAACCAGGACACTGGGGCCACATTGGAGTACCACGGCCAGACGGTGTTGTGGCTGTGGCAATCCTGACAGGCCCTCTTGAACAGGGCTTCGGTGGTGGGGCTGTCCCACTTGACGGTGGCTTCCACAGGTGGATTGGTGTGCGCCCGACCATACGGAACCAGTTGGATCAGGACAAACAAAACGCCCAGAGCACCCAGAGCCTTCTGCCAGAACGGGGCTTTGCGGGCAGGGGCTGTCATGGTTTCTCCCTTTTGGCAGGGACCACCAGCACAGGCACGTTGGACTCGCGCATCACTTCTTCGGTGACGCTGCCCAGCAGCAGGTGCATGAGGCCCGAGCGTCCGTGGGTGGCCATGCAAATCAGGTCAGCATCAAAATCTCGGGCGGCTTGCACAATGGCTTTGGCAGGCGGTCCTTCCAACAGGCGCACCTGTTCACCATCCTGAGCGATCTCTTTGAGTTGTGCCAGCGCATGGTCATCAAATTCTGTGGGTGTGTTGTCCTCGTCTGGAACATCTGGCAAATTGAAAGTGGGTCTGTAAAGGTCATGGGCGTCCAAAATGTGCACCAGCATGATTTGTGGCTCTGGGAGCAATGCACGGGCGTAATTCAGGGCATCGGCGGAGCGGTCAGAGAAATCCATGGGCACCAGAATGCGTTTCATGATGAGACCATTTTACCGTTCGCACATGGGAAAAAAATGCAAAACATCCCGGCTGTGATTCCGGGATGCTTCAGACAAAGCGAGGCTCATTTGCAACTTGCAGGTTTGCCCACGCCAGCAGCCACATTCAGGGGCTGATCGAGGGTCAACCAGAGGAACTCGTTGGGGTCTTTGATGTCCGGCCCCCGGCCCCCTCTGGCGTCGTAATTGTTGTCGTTCATGACCAGAAGGGTGGTGGGATCGATCACCAGCACGTCTTCGATGGTGACGTAAGGGAAGGTGAAGGTTTCACCGTATCCAGCAAGGTTTTTGGGGTCCTGAATGTTCATCAGGTCCACCACTTCATGTTTGTTCAGTTTGCCTTCGCTGTCCAGATCCCGCAGGTCAATCCTGAAAATCTGTTTGAATGCAGCATCTGCACCCTGTTTCTGGTCCCGTTCGATCACCAGAAATTCATGGTCGTTGATGACGGTCAGGTCTCCAATGGCGTAAGAGGGGTCCTCTTTGGGATAGCTGAAGTACTTGCCAGAGAAGGTTCTGGCTTTCAGGTCATACTCGTAAATGCGCAGATCGTATTCGTTGTCGCCTTCCACGGTTTTTTCGAGGAGGGCGTACAGTTTGTCTCTGGAGGCATTGATGGCCATGCCTTCAAAGCCCCCTGAGGAGGGCAAATTCGCCAGAGAAGCCTTGCCCGGAGCAGGACTTGCAGCCAGCACCGCAGGGTTCTGGGGGCTCATCACAAAGTCTCTGGTGGGATCGCTTCCCTCTGCAAAAGTGGGGATTTTGATGGGGGCCTCCAGCAGTTTTCCGGTGCTGTCAAAGTGCAGGATGAAAGGACCGAACTCATCGCCCACCCAGAGGTCTCCACTGGCATCTTGCACGAAAGATTCGATGTCAAAATCCCCTCCAGTCAGGAAACGCTCGGGGGTGCTTTCGTTGACCAGCAGAAAAGGCACTTTGCGGTCCGGGTCACGCAGTTGCAGGAATTCACCCACTTTGACGCTGCCCGAGCCCTCGGGGGTGGTTTTGAACGTGGGGGTGATCTGGTACATGCGCAGCAGGTAATCGGCGCTGTTCGGCTTGTTGCCAAAGCCATTGTCGGGCATCACCAGATAGGTTCCGCAGGTGCCCGAGAATTGCACGGCACTGAAACCCTGCACAGGCTGGCTCGGGAAACGGGGCGCACCGCGCACCCCCTGACCGTTGAATGCACCGCTGGCCGGACCTGCTGCAAAAGTGTCGGCAGACAGCACCGCATGACCGGAAAGGGTGGTGGCCTGGGCCAGTCCAAACATCAGCATCAAAGAAAGGCAAAATCTACGCATGTTTCCTCCAGCAGTCAGTCTGCTGGGTGGCTGTCAGTGGGATTTCAGTGTTCGATCAGGCTTTTGTGAAGTGGGATAGGGTAAACGCAAAGTCTGACTTTTGGCGTGTCACTTGAAAAAGCGTTCAGCGGTCAGCCCTCAGCTTTCAGCAAAAAGCTCACCTTACTGCGTTTAACAGTGAAATAGAAGGATTCAAAAGAATCCTTCTATTTCACACAACACGATCTCAAGCCTCAACCTCTTATTTCTCTGTCAAATGCTTTAAGGCTTTGGCAAACAGAAACAAAAAGACACAAGCTGAAAGCCACCCAGAGTTTCCGTTCAAAAGGCAGCCAGAAAACTTTCCTTATTGCTGACAGCTGACAGCTGACTGCTGACGGCTGATCGCTCTTGGTGCTGGTATGGCCTGACAGCGACTTTGCGCTGACCCTGGAAGGGGGATGGATGCCCTTGGTAAAGGGGTCCACTGGCGGGTTATCCTGCCGTCATGTCTGGTTTGAGCAAGGTCCGTCTGAGCCTGAAACACGCCCAAGAGCAATTGCACCATCCAGAGATCGAAAACCATGGGGAGGTCAGGCACGGTTTGCTGGACGCCTTCTGCTGGCTGTGCCATGAAGCCGATGTGGCTCTGGAAATGCCCTTCAAAACCGCAGTCCATCAGGATTTTCAGTTGAATGCCGTCTGGTGCATCGAAGAAATTGACGAGGTGCTGTGCTGCCTGCACCACCTTCCAGAGAAAATACAGAAACGCAAAGCCCGCCTTGAAGAAGCGGCCTCTCTGGTCAGGGAAGCGTACCTGTTGATCTGAACAACAAAACAGGAGAGCTGTGTGCTCTCCTGCTCTGGAAGGTGGGGTTCAGTTCAGGCGGGTGATGCGGTTGCGTGGGGTGAGGCCCACGGCTTTGCCTGCACTTTGCATGCTGAACAGGTAATTTTGCAGGGCTTCGAGGTCCACTTCTCCACCCAGGCGGTCGGTGCCTTGCTGAAGCACGAAGAACTTGTCTCCGCCATCGGCAAGGAAGCTGTTGACGGTGACCCGGTATTTCTGGTTGGGGTCCACAGTCACGCCGTTGATTTTGATGGTGTCTGCAAGGACTTTTTCACCAGCGGGTTTGCTGTTGTCGTAGGTGTAACTGAAGCCTTCAGAGACCTGCAAAATGCGGGGACGGTCCTGATTGAGCCACTGTTGCTCCAGCAGGGTTTTGATCTGTGCACCGGTCAGGGTCAGCACCACCAAAGAGTTGCCGAAAGGCTGAACGGTGAAGGCATCCCCGAAAGTCACCACTTTGCTGGGGTTGGGCACGTTGGCCGGCAGGTTGGCACGGATGCCTCCGGGGTTCATGAAAGCCACCACTGCACCACCTTTCTCGGGGCTGCGGGTGGCGTACAGTTGGGCGTCCGCAATCAGGTCCCCGAGGTAGGATTCTCCGGCAGGGGTCTGGTCCTGGGTGATTTGCTCGACGGCCAGATTGGCGATGGGCTGGGCAGCAATCTGGTCGGTGAGGGTCTTGGCCTGCTTGATGATGGCGGTCATGCGAGGATCGGGTTTGACCGTACGGGGGTCCACCACAAGGTTCTTGGAGGTGGCAGTGACCACATCTCGGGTGGTCTTGTCGATGGTCAGGTCAATCTGGGTGAGCAGGTGCCCGTAAGCGTCGCCCTGCGTGACCAGTCGGCCATCAATGCGGCACTGGTAGCCCCGGTGGGTGTGGCCGGTCATGATCACATCCACAGCAGGATCCAGTTTTTTGGCGATGTCCACGATGGGACCTTGCAGGGTTTTGCAGTCGATCACATCGAAAGGATCGGCACTGGTTCCCCCCTGGTGCACCAGAGCCACAATGGCTTCTGCGCCCTGTTTGCGGATCTCGGGGATGGCTTTGTTGATGGATTCCACTTCATCGGCAAAGGTGAGGCCCGCCACGCCAGAGGGAACCACAATGGTGGGGGTTTCGCGCAGCACAGCACCCACGAAAGCCACTTTCACCCCTCCGATGGTGCGGATTTTGTAGGCCGGGAAGATGGGCTTGCCGGTTTTGCTGTCCAGCACGTTGGCAGCGATGTACTTGAAGTTGGCCCCTTTGAAGACGTTGCTGTATTTGCAGGCCTGTTTGGGGTTGATGCTGTCGCAGCCTCCGTTTTGCATGCGTTGCAGTTCTTTGAGGCCCTTGTCAAACTCGTGGTTTCCGACCACACTGGTGTACACACGCAGTTCGTTCATGGCGGCAATGGTGGGTTCGTCGTTCAGCAACGAGGACACCAGAGGGCTTGCACCAATCAGGTCCCCTCCGCCCACCACCACGGTGTTGGGGTTTTTGCGGCGCAGGTCTTTGATGATCGAGGAGATGGTTTCGATGCCACCGGCCTGCACCGAAAGGGTTTTGGTGCGGTCGTTGGGGTCGGGAATGCGGAAACTGGTGGGCATCAGGTTGCCGTGGAAGTCGTTGAATCCCACCACACTGACCGTCACGGTTTCGGATTGGGCCTGTGCGGTCATGGCCAGCAGGGAGAGGGTGAGGAGGGCAGCTCTGGTTCCATTCATGTCGGTTCTCCTTCAAAGTCGGCATCAAGATAGAAGGCTGGTGTCATGGGAAAGTTTGCAGCAGGCACATTCTGTATCTTGTATACACATTTGATTTTCAGGACCCGCATCTTACCACAAGAGGTCCTGACTGTGGTCCTTCTTCCTGCAAGCCCGCAGGAGAAACGCAAAGTCGCTGTCGGGCAAGGCCAACACAAAGAGCAGTCAGCCAGCAGGAGCGTTTTCTTGCTGCCTTTTGAACTTAAAATCTGAGTTGGCTCTTGTTTTTCGTCTTTGGTCCTGGCTGTTTTCGAAAGCAAAAGGCTCTGGATGAGATTTTCGCTGAACGCTGACCACTCTTGCAGTGGACGGGCCAAAATTCAGACATTGCGCTGACCCTGTCACCCTGCCTGATCCATCCACATTTGATGGGTGGCTTGCGGTAACATGGATCAGGTCCAGAAGCCCCGAGACCTGTTTGGCTGTACCCCTGACACCCCAGGGTTGTTTCTGGAGGATCCGTGCAAATCAGAACCACCACCGTTCACCGCACCCTGTTGATGCTTGTCATCGGTCTGCTGCTGCCATTTTTGTGGCCCGGAGTGCTGCCCAATCTTTTTGACACCGCCCTTTTTGCACACGATGACCACAGCCACTGGCCGATCTCCTTGACCCTGCTGCATGTGGGAAGTGATGTGCTGATCGGGGTGGCCTACACCGTGATCGCTTCGGTGCTTGGCGTGCTGGTGTACAAGAACCGCCAGCTTTTGCCTTTCGACTGGGTGGTGTTGTCGTTCGGACTGTTCATTGTGGCCTGCGGTTTCACCCACCTGATGCACGCTTTCATCCGTTTTCAGCCGATGTACTGGCTGGATGCTTACGTGCGGGCCTTCACCGCCATTGTCAGCGTGGCCACCGCCGTGGCCCTGCTTCCCCTGCTCCCGAGGGTCAACCGCCTGATTCAGGCAGACCGTCAACTCAAACAGCAACAGGAACAACTGCAAGAGGCCAACCTGCAACTGCAACAACAACAGGAAGCGTTGCAAGAACTCAACCGCTCTCTGGACCAGAGGGCCAGGGCGCTGAATCAGGACCTGCTGGAGAAAACCCAGCAACTGGAATTCACCAACAAAGAGCTGGAAGCCTTCGCATTCAGCATTTCGCACGATTTGCGCACCCCTTTGCGCAGCATCAACGGTTTCAGTCAGGCTTTGCTGGAAGACCATCAGGATGCTCTGGACGACACCGGCAGAGGGTACCTGTCCCGCATCAAGAAAAACAGCGAACGCATGGCCGACCTGATCGATGACATCCTGCACCTGTCAAGGATCAGTCGGGTGGAAATCCGTCACCAGCAGGTCAACCTGACCCGGATTGCGCAGGAAGTGCTGGAAGACCTGCAAAGCATTCAGCCCGAACGCAAAGTGGAGGTCACCATCGAAGAAGACCTGATCGCTCTGGGAGACCCTGCCCTCTTGCGTATGGTGGTGCAGAACCTGCTCGGGAATGCGTGGAAATTCACCTCGAAGACACCCCATGCCCAGATTCACTTTGGAAAACGCCAAGAGCAGGGCAGCACAGTGTTTTTTGTCTCGGACAACGGTGCAGGTTTTGACATGCAGAACGCGTCAAGGCTGTTCGGGGTGTTTCAGAGGCTCCACTCCACAGAAGCTTTCGAAGGAAACGGCGTGGGACTGGCCAGCGTGCAACGCATTCTCCACCGACATGGTGGGCACATCACGGCCACAGGCCAACTGAATGCAGGGGCCACCTTCACTTTTGCCCTTCCAGAAGAATAAGCCAGTTTGCCTAATCCCTCTGGTGTGATGGTGGCGGATCTTTTTTGACACAGCATCCGTAAACTGAAATCAGGAGGACTTCATGCTGGGCATGCTGGTGCTGTTTGGATTTTTGATTGTGGCTGCTCTGGGGCTGTTTCTGTCCCGGTCTCCTGCTGAACCAGAGCAGGACAGCCGCGAAACCTTGCATTTCTGATCGATCACCTCAAGTTTCTGTCTTTTGAACCGTCTGCATTCTCAAAACACTGCCTCAAAACACGACAAAGCCCTGCATTGCCAGCCTGAACAGGCTGGTTTTTTGTGGCCTGCCCATTCAGGCACTGCCTGAAATGGCACCGAGGACCTATACTCTCTGAAGATGATTCGCGCCATCAGCATGACCAGCAAGCAGCACCCCGACTGGCAAGAACACGCCAGCAGCGTGTGGATTGATGTGCTCTCCCCCACGCCAGAGGAATTGGAAGCCTTGCAAGCCCGCTTTCACATGAATCCGATGGCTCTGGAAGACGCCCTGACCGAAGGCCACTGGAGCCGTTTTGAGCAGTATCCTGACCATGCTTTTCTGGTGTACCGCACCCTCAAACCCGACCCGAAACCTTCTGAAGACAGTGAAAGGGTCAGTTTGTTCTGGTACCCCGAGACCGACACCCTGATCACCCTCAGGCTCAGGGAGGTGCAGTACCTGAATGAAGTCTGGAACAACTTTGAACCGGTCACCCACGGCATTGAAGAGCGGGTGATTTACCAGTTGCTGTCCAGAGGGGCCACCCAATTCATGCATTTCACGGACCGACTGCATGAAGAAATTGACCGTCTGGAGGAGTTGATGTTCCGGGTGAATGGTCACAGCCGATTGATCCAGCAGGTCTTTGCCCGCAAACACCAGATCATGACCGGGCGCAGGTTGGTGGGCAGTGCCCGGGAAAGCGTCGCGGGTTTCGCGCGCCATTCGGCGTTGATGGGCCGGGAAAGTGGAAGCAAAGAAACCGAGGAATTGACCCTGTACCTGCGGGACATTGTGGATGTGCTGGGCCGGGCTTCTGAGTCTCTGGATTCTTCACGCGAAGTGCTGTCCAGCATTCTGGATGTGAACCTGACCCTGCAATCCAACCGCATGAACGAGGTGATGAAAACCCTCACCACCGTTTCCACCATCTTCTTGCCCCTGACTTTTCTGGCGGGCGTGTGGGGCATGAATTTTGAATTCGAGCCCGAGTTCAAATGGCGTTACGGTTACCTGTTTGCCTGGGGGTCGTTTCTGGTGGTTGGCATCGGTCTGGCGGTGTTCTTCAAACGCAAACGCTGGTGGTGATGGCTTGGCACCATCAGAGCAACCTGCGCAGCACAGCCAACCCGAGCGCTGCAAACACCCCGTTGGGCAGCCAGACCGCCAACCAGACGGGCAAAGCCCCCACTTCGGCCAGAGCAGGCGTGCGGATCCAGAGCACGTAATATCCAAAAACCATCAGGACCACCAGAATGAAGGCCCACGAGCGGTCCCGAAGCAACAGGCCCAGCGCTGAGGCAGCAAGTGCGAAACTCAGGGCGGTGAAGGGGTCTGCAAAACGCCTCCCCCATTCCATCTGGCTTTTGCGCTGTTCTGCAAGGGGCAACTCTGGGTCATGCATGCGTTTTTGCAACGGGCCAGAGGGAATGAAACTGGATTTTTCTGTGAAATTGGGCTGGGCAGCAGGGGAAGGAAAATCCATGCTGATCCGTGGTTCCCATGTGCCAGTGTTGTGGTTGACCTGTTTCACATCATAAAGAGACCATGTGCCTTTCTTGACATCCCATGTTCCACTGGGCGCAGTGAAAGTGTGGTGTTCCGTGCGCACCATGACCCCTTTCAGGACTGCCAGGTCATCCGTCTGACGGCGCACAGAACCCGCTGTATAAAGGATGCCCTTGTGGACCTGGGTGTACATTTCTTCTTGCTGCACCCGGGTGGGCAACCCGGACAAACGGTAATAGGTTTCTTCGTGTTGCAAGTTGGCCATGGGTTTCAGTTGATGCTCCACCCACAGAAGCACAGGAACCACACTTGCGCCCAGAGCCAGCATCGGCACCATGAGTTGAATGGGCCGGATGCCTGAAGACAGCATCACTTTCAGTTCACTGTCTCTGGCCAACCTGCCAAAGGTCATCAAAATGGCAAAAGGAATGGCAGCAGACAGAGCCATGGACATGAATTGGGGCGTTTTCAAAAAAAACAATTCAAAACCGGCCCAGAAGGAGACATCAAACTGCATGATCCATCCCATGTAGGAGGCCAGCATGTCTGTGGTCATCAATACCATGAAGATGCTGAAGCCAGCAAGATACAGGGGTAAGGTTTCCTTCAACACATAAGCCGTGATTTGTCGCATTTGTTTCAATTTAAAGAAACCTCAGATGAGAATTTCACTGAAGATTCCGTGTTTTACAACTCATTGTAAAATCATTCTCTTCACATCAAAATCAGTTTTGTGACACATGAATTTAAGCTTGATTCAAAACACCCAATCTGACATCTTTTTCGAGACAAACAACATTCCGAGTCTTGGAACAACGGATGCACCTCTGGAATTCAGTTTTCAATCAGGGTTTTCAACATGGTGTGCAGCAGAAACGACCTCCTCTGGTCAGAATTGCGATCCATCTTACGGAAATTTCAGCCATCTCTGAAGAATTTCTTCATTTAAAGCCCGGTCTACAGGTTCTCTTCAGACAGGTGTCCTATAAAAAGGGCAATTGACCCCAATCCCTCCATTCAAGAGGCGAAAACCATGCCACACACCCAATTGCCAACCCTTCACCTCAATCCTGTTTCACCTGAAGCTGCCCAAGGCATTCAGGAACTCGCCGATTTGACCTACTGCTTTGGGCCACTGGAAGACTTTTTCACCCCTCCTGCGCAGCAACGGCAACTCCAGCAAAAACTCGGTCTGGACCTGCCCGGTCTGTGCAGCCCGTGTGCCCACCAGTCCCCTCTGGAAAATGCAATTCTGAATCTGGCCAGCCGCCAGAGAAGCCACACGGTTCTGGTGATTCACCTCTATGAAAATCAGGGATATGTGTGTCTGCTGCCCAATGAACGTTTACAGGATGCAGAGAAAGTATTGTACGGCTCCCATCACAACCCCGAACGGTACCGCCACTGACCCTCTTACACTTCTGAATGCAAAGACTTTTGGGCCTGTTTGTGCTCGGATTTCATCTGGTACATGCGATGGTCTGCACGTTGAACCAGCCCCTCTATCGTGCGGTCTTCCAGAGGAAACACCGACACCCCCACACTGGCATTGCTGTCTGGAAATCCAGCATCACGCACATCTTGAACGGCCTGACAAATCAAACTTTCAAGGTGTTCCAGTCCAGAAATCTCGGTGATGAGGGCTGCATACTCATCTCCGGCAAGACGGTACACCTGCCCCAACCCAGACAGATGGGTTTTGAAAGCTTCACCATAAAGTTTCAACAGCAAATCGCCCCGCTCATGGCCCTGAACATCATTGACTTTTTTGAGGCCATCCACATCCATCACCAGAATTTGCACCCTGACATCCTGTTCCATCCAGAGGTGCAAATTGTCCATGAAAGCCCGCCGGTTGCCGAGCCCCGTCAGGGGATCGGTGAGGGCAGCAAGGTGCAATTGTTCCACCATCAGGCGCCTTTGCATGGCAATGCCCACCGAACGCACCGCCGATTCAAAGAGGTCTCTGTCCCGGTGGCCCCATCCCGAGAGCCAGTCCACGCGGTTGGCCACCACCACCATGCTCTGCTCGGGGTCAGGATGCAAAATCGGCACAGTGGCCACGGCCGTCACTCCACTGTCCTGATACACCGGATGGTTGGCCGGGTGTGAAAGCACATCATCCACGTAGATGGGCCGTTTCTCCAGCAGACCCTGCCAGCCAATGCCCACCCCTCGGTTCAGCTCTGGAAACACAGAGGCAGCAAAAACCCCTCTGGAACGCGCAGACCACCAGAGGGGCTGCACATGCAATTTGCTGTGCTGCTGCACCCCCACCGCCACCCAGTCCAGTTGCATGCTCTGGGCAATGCGGTAAGCCACCTGACGGGCCATTTCCAGAGGTTCCAGGTCCTCTTCCAGAGTGCGTGAGACGGCAAGCAGGGTTTCTGCATACTCCAAAGCATCTCTGGCCTCTTGCTGGGCTTCTTTGATCAAGGTGATGTCACGCACCATCAGTGTGCAATACCGTCCGGTTTCGATGTCCCAAACAGCCAGAGACACCTCCATCACAAACACCTGCCCGTTTTTTCTGAGGCCCTGCAATTCAAAGGTGTGGCCCACTGGAACATCCTCTCCAGCATGAATTTTGTCCAGCATGGCTTCATGGTGGATGTGGTCTTGCTCGGGCAGAAGAACGGTGAAAGGTGATCCCAGCACCTCATCGTTGAGATGCCCGAACACATTTCTTGCCGCCTGATTCCACCAGAGCATGTTTCCAGAGAGATCAAGGGTGATGATGCCTTCTGCGGCAGATTCGGTGACCTGTTTGAAACGCTGTTCCTGCAAACGCACCGAAGTCAGGGTTTTCTTTTGTTGCACTGCTGAATGGTGAATGATCTGTGCCAGAGGGAACACCAGAGCCACAATGAACAGCATGCTGAACACCGCCATGAACAGGGCGCCTGTGTCTGCGTTCATCCAGCCTGCTTCCAGACCCGTGTGGTACACCCAGCCCACCAGTGTGGGAATCAGCACCGCTGCTGGAACCATCAGACGGGCAAGCCAACCTCCAAGGGTGCCTTCCAGCAAAATGTTGGACATGCCAAACGCAGGTTGCAGCATCAGGTGTGCCACGGCAAAGAGCACAAATCCAAGGGCCGTGAACACCGGAAAAGACAGAAAGCTGTGCATGTCTGTTCCCACCTGAGGGTGAAGCAACTGGATTTGCAAGGACACCAGAGCCATCAGCAGCACAAACAAAATCAGGTTCTGGGTGAGCCGACGTTCACCCCGGATCAGCAGAGGCACACCCAGTGAACTGCACAACATCAACAAACCAGCCCCCGGTGACCATTGTTCCCAGCCCGGAAAAAACGCGTACCACCCCAACACTTCAGTGATAACCTTCACCGCTCCCAGAAGACCCACAGGAAGCACCATCCACTGTGCCCAGCGAAACTGTTTGGGGGTGCGAGCTCTGGAAAGGACCATCAAAGACCCACCCAGAACAGCAAGGGCCAGAGGGGGCCAGGGTTGCAGAGCAAACCATTGGGGCGAAACATGGACCGCCAAATTTTGCACCAGCAAAACCAGAACAGTCAGACCCAACAACAACCACACCAGCGTTCTGGTGGTGGACAGGGCACGGTTCAGTGGGATCACAGGGGCTTCAAGCAATGGGCCTTCTCCTCTGGGCAAAAAACAGGTTCACTTCAGTTTAGCAGTGAGATGGGGTCTTGTTCAGCAAACAAAGTGACCTGCTGTCCAGAGTGAACACCAAGCAAAAAGCCCTCTGCAAAAGCAAAGGGCTCCATGCGATCATGCTTTCCGTCTTGAAAGCATCTGACTTTAGAACAAGGGACTGGGTCTCTGGTGGGAGGTTTTGAAACAAGAGGATTCGTTTGAATCTTCTTGTTTCACGGATCAATGCAGCACGTGTTCACTCTTTGGAAGTGCGTTTGCGGTAATTCTGGTACTTGCTTTCCTTACGGGCACGCTGCACATTGCCCTGATCCATGTGGTCCAGCACAGACTGGATCTCGGCCTCTTCTCGGGCCACCATGGGGGCACTCATGGCAATGCCAATTTTGCCTCTGGCCCGTTCCAGAGCCGCTCTGGAGGAAGCATAATCTCCACGGTCCAGGTGCTCCATGGCTTCGTCTTTGTCGCGGGCCACTTCCAGTTGGGCCTGCTTCTCCAGAGTGAGGGGATGGGTGGGCAAGGCAGCGTACTGAATGGGGTCCAGAAGGGGCAGGTTGCACTGCTGGCGCAGCACCATGCGTTCGTTGCTGGTGTCGCATGCAAGGCGCACCCTGAACAGCCCTGCTTCTGCACTGTCCAGATCTTTGCGGGTGAGGGCTGGCACATGCAGACGGATGACCACATCGATGGTCTTGCCATACCCGAGGTTCGGCAATTTCAATCTGCCGGTGGAAATCCTCTGGAAGGGATTGAACACCTCTTTGATCTTGATGCCGTAACGCCCGTTGGGTTCGAGGCCCAAGCTGACTTTGCGTCCAAAGGTGTGTTTGAGGCCCAGCAGTTCCTGTTCAAAAAAGGTGGGGAGTTCTCTGGGGTCACTGACGTAGTGGTAGTTGCCGTCTCCACTTTCGGCCATGCCTTGCAGGAGGTCTTCATTGAAGTGGTCCCCCATCCCGAGTGTGCTGGTGGAGACACCACGGTCTGCAAGACCCGAGACGTTCTGCTGGATTTCGCTGGGTTGAGTGATGCCGTGGTTGGCTTCTCCATCGGAGAGCAGGATCACCCGGTTCAGGTGAGCAGGGTTCAGGAAACTTGAGACCTGCAGCCCTCCGTTCAGCCAACCCGAGTGCAGGTCGGTGCTGCCTCTGGTCTCGATGCTGTCGATGAGCCCCATGATCTGATTGCGATTGCTGGCCGTCAGCACGGTGCTTTCCACAGGAATGCTCACCTGATCGTCAAAGGCCACCACACTGACCCGGTCTCCATCTTTCATTTGTTGGACAGCCACCCGGGCGGCCTGTCTGGCATATTCGATGGGCCGTCCGGACATGCTTCCGCTGCGGTCCAGCACCAGAGCCAGATTGAGGGGAAGGCGGGTTTCCGGACCTACTGGACGCACAGGGGCATGAATGCGGATCAAAACATCCATGTCACAGGGCAGACCTTCTGGCAGGTGGCTTTTCAGGGGGACGATTTCAATGTTGGGTTTCATGGTTGCTCCTTTTTTGAGGTGTGAAAGGCCCGACCAGAGGGTTTCTGGTCTGTGGCACACGAAAAATGGGCTTACGGTTCGATTTTGAGGATCTGCTGGATGCGTTTCAGCAAGGCTTCTCTGGATTGGGGGTCTTCTGGGGCCTCGTAGCGGTCAGAGAGATGCAATTCAAGGCCGTCCTGCAACACATGACGCTGGTACTGCTCTGGCAGGGGTTCCTGAGAAAGAGCCGACATCAGAGGTGCCATGGCAGGCACAGGAGGGGGGGCCATCTGGGCTTCCCACACTTGCTCGGCCATGCTTTCAGAGAGCGCTTTTTTGCGTTCTTCTCTGGGGGCCGGACTTTGCAGTTTCAGCAAAAAGTCGGTGGCGGGGTTGTTGGCTTTTCTGGAGGGTGCAGGCGCTTGATGGGCTTGCTGATAGCGCTCAAGGTCTGAAAGCAACAGGTCCGAATCCCGGTTGACCAGAGGCTGAATCGCCAGAGATTGAAAACCACTGGACAGCAGCATCCGGACCAGCAAGACCTGCAACAGGTGGCGGTACAGGTAGCGGGCTTCCCGACCCTGTTTTTCCGGAGGGTCCAAAAGGCTCTGGGAAGTGTAATACCGCACCAGACGGGGGTTTAAGGGGTCTCTGTCTCTGGACTCTATGTCCAACCGACGGAGCAGGTCGTTGGCCAGTTGCACGAAATCGTCAAGGTTCCACTGGCCACTCTGGTGGTGCTTGAGGTTCACCATCTGCATTCAATGTATCACTGACAGATCAAACTGTCAATATCCAAAAGATGTCAGTTTAAACTGTCAGAATACAACCAGAGGATGCCTTGCCCAGATGCCCACTGTGACAGGGCACCTGAAAAAAACATGCTTTCAGAAGGGGTTCAGCAAGTCTCAGAACACATTCAGGGAGGTTCAGTGAACTTTCAGTCCAGAGCTGTAACCTGTCAATCAGAAAGGAGGGAAACATGTTGTTCCTCATCTCACTCGCAATTGGACTGATTTTCGGATTGATGTTTCTGGGCCTCGTGCTCCTGATGGACCGTTCTCTGAACAAAGATTTCAAAACAGATTTCAAGACCCTTTCCAAAAGCCGTTTCAAAACCCATGAAGACCTCAAAGACCTCCCCTCCTTTTCTTTGACCACCTCCCATTAGAAGTGAACTTTTGCATTTGTGTTTTTCAGTTGTTGAACGCCCCTGCACCCATTGAGCAGGGGTTTTTCTTTGGGTTGCATGCATCCAAACAAAAAGGGCTTGCCCTGTGAGCAAGCCCTCTGGTATTCAAAGCTTTCAGTGGAATTTGGAAGTGGCTCTTTTCAGATGCAGGTGGAGGCCCAGAATGCCCAGCAGGGTCAAGAGGGTGATCACCAGAAGCACCTGAGGCAAACGGTCATCCCCGGCATGGGCGAGCCATCTGGACACCAGAGCAGGCATCAGGGTGCCCCCCACCATGGCAGCAGCCACCACCCGGGAAGTGAGCTGTGCTGCACCCGGCAAGCTTTGCATCATCCAGTTCAGCAAGTTTGGAAAAAACAAAGCCACCCCTGCTCCACTGAGGACCAGCGTCCACGGAGAAGGGAAAAGCAACAGCAGCAGATTCAAGAGCAAACTGAAGCCCATCAAAACAAAGGGAGACAGGCGGACACTGAGGGGCACCCCCAGCAAACGCCCGAGGGTGAACACCAGAAAGAAACCGGAGGTGAACGTGGCAGCCTGTGCTGCAGAGAGTCCGGTGCTCTGGAAATGTGTGGGAAAGAAGGCACTGCTGGACTCCAGACCGGTGCCCACAGCAGTCAAAACCAGAAACATCCAGAGCAGTGTGCTGGAGGAGGCACTTCTGTGGGTTTCAGAAACCGCTGCAACAGAAGATCCTTCCTGAAGGGTGCGGGCCAGAGGGATCAGCAACCCTCCCACCACAGCCATCAAGACATAAGGGAGGTGTGGTGTTGCAGTCAGCAGTCCGGCCAGCAACGGGCTGAGCACTGCACCGATCCCGAAAGTGGCATTGCCCAGATTGACCATGGAAGGGCTGCGTTCTGCGTAACGGGTGGCAAAAAAGGTGTTTGTACGCACCGCCAGCACCCCAAAGCCAAAGCCCACCAGCAAAGCCCCGAGCAAGGCCAGCACCCACCATTTCAGAGACAACAACACCAGACCACCCACCAGCAAGCCCAGCGCAAAAGGAATGCGGTAACGGGTCAGTGGATGCACCAGAGATCCAAGGGTCAGCACCCCCAGCAAAGCCCCCGCTCCATGCACCGAAACCAGCAAGCTGACGGTGTGGAGGGGCACTTGCAGGCTCTGGGACAGGCCTTTCAGGGTGGGGCCATAGAGGGCTTGCACAGCACCCAGCAGCAAGAACAACAGCAATCCTGTGAGGGTGTGCAAAAGGGAGGGAAGCTCCGCTTTGTAAATCGATTTACTTTGCGGCGCAACAGAAGAAGATGTGGGGGTGGAGTGCTCGGTCATGTGGGGGTCCTTTATGTAAATCGATTTACATCGTACACTGGAACCACATGAAACGGGAAGACCCCAGACCCCGGGCACGGGCCAGCCTGAAAGATGTGGCCGCAGCCCTCGGCGTGTCCCCTGCGACCATCTCCAACGCTTACAACCGCCCCCATCACCTCTCTGCAGAACTCCGGGAAAAGGTCTTTGAAACCGCCAGACAGCTCGGGTATCCCGGCCCCAACCCCATTGCCCGGTCCCTGAGGCTCGGACAGGCCGGAGCCGTGGGGGTGCTTTACCCCGAGCAACTCCCTCTGGCCTTCAGCGATGAAGTGACCGCCCAATTCCTGCGCGGGGTCACCGCTGCCACCGAAGCCGCTGGACTGGGTTTGCTGCTCATTCCGGCCCCGCTGAGCACCCAACCTGAAATGTCCACCGTGCAAAAAGCCAGCGTGGACGGTCTGATCCTGTATTCCATCTCTGAAAACGATGCCCGTCTGGAAGCGGCAAAAGCAAGGCAAGTTCCGATCATTGTGGTGGATCAGCCCAGACAGGCGAACTTGCCTTTTGTGGGCATCGAAGACCAGAAGGCCGCCAGAGAAGCCGCCCAGCATGTGCGAGCACTCGGGCACCAGCATGTGGGGATTCTGGGATTCAAGCTGGCTGCCCAAACAGAAGTGGGATGGTTTTCTCCTCAGGCACCCATTGCGGGCACCTATCCCATCAGCAAAGCCCGTTTGCAGGGGTATCTGGAAGGTCTTTTTCCAGAGGGCCACATCCAACGGGACCAAATCCCCATTTACCTGTGTGGCAGCAACCATCCCACCTCGGGTCTGGAGGCCGCCCACCAGTTGCTGGACCAGCATCCTGAAACCACAGCCCTGCTGGCCATGAACGACCGACTCGCCTTTGGAGCTTTGATGGCTGCCAGAGAGCGTGGCATGCGGGTTCCAGAGGACCTTTCAGTGATCGGATTCGATGATGGAGAACAGGCCCAGCAATGGGACCTCACCACCATCCACCAGTCTTCTGAAGACAAAGGCCGATGTGCAGGCGAGGCGCTCATTCTGGCCTTGCAAGGGAAAACCCCTCCTCTGGAGCACATTCTGCCCACCCACCTGAAAGTGCGCAAAACGTCTGGGCCACCCAGAGGAAACTGAGACATTCAAAACCAAGAGGCGCAAGATTTGAAAGCCATGCTCAGGAATGGGTTTCTCAAATCAAAAACCATTTTCATTTTTCAAAACATGAAAGACGATTTTATTTGCATCGAAAACGAACAGGCGACTTCCAATGATTTCAAAGGGTGGCCTTTGGCTTTCAATTGTTGTCTCTGGACATTATGCTTGAGGGATGAACTGGATTGCTGACGTGCTGATTGCTCTGGTGATGCTGGAACACTTTTACATTCTGGTGCTGGAAATGTTCATGTGGACCGCCCCTCGTACCCGCAAGATTTTTGGAACCACCCCCGAGTTTGCCGAAGCCTCCAAAACGATGGCAGCCAATCAGGGGCTTTACAACGGTTTTCTGGCTGCAGGATTGCTCTGGGGGTTGATCTCTGGGCAGCAAGACATCAAGGTGTTTTTTGCTGCCTGCGTGCTGGTGGCCGGGGCCTACGGTGGTCTGACCGTCAGCCCAAGGATTTTCATGGTGCAGGGTTTGCCTGCTCTGCTGGCCTTGCTGGCTGTCCTATTGATCGGCTGAAACAAGTCAGCCTTTCAAAACATCTCACAGAAGAACGAGAGGTTTTCTCTGGACATGCATTTTTGAAATGGATCAACGCAGTTGGACCTTCAAGCCAGAGAAAAAGGCTGGACCTGACACCTCTTGCCCATTGCCAGAGCAGAACAGGCCCAGCATTGCTCCGGTGAACCCTCCGGCCACTTCTGGAGCGAGGTAACGGGCCACCCCTGAACCCACCTGAACTGGGCTCTGGCCTGCTTGCTGCACAGCAAAAGTGTACGTTTCAGGCTGTGCAGAAATCAGCAGGGTGATGGGTCCCTCTGGAAGCTCAAAACCAGAGCGAATGTCCAGCAGGTCTCCAATGCGTTTCCGCAAAAGGGCCATGCGTTTTCCTTGTTGCCTTGTGACCAGCAAATCGTAGTGGTGGTTGGGGTTGGCCCACACGGTGATGCCTGCCTCTTCCCTCTCCTGCTCTGGGGCAAAATCAAGGGTGACTTGCACCTCACAGGTGTAGCTTTCCTGCCTGAACGCCAGAAAAGCAGCCCCCTCCCCTGCTTCCAGAGGCAAAATGCTTCCCTTTAAACGCAAACTTCCGGGCCGTTCGGTCAGGGACCAGAAGTCTTTTGTGGGGTTGCCCATGGTGACCCACTGCAAACCCAACTCGGAGCCAGCAAAGGGGTCTTGTTCTTGCTCGGGCCAAGGGTGAGCAGGCAGGTTGGGACGGGCGTGGTTTTTGCGGAGTTGCCCCTGATGACCCACCACAGGCCAGCCTTCACTGTTCCACTGGACCGGAGCCAGGAAGGTTTCCCTTCCCAGATGACCGGTTTCCGGGTTGCCCTGCAAACGGATCCCGAGGCACACCATCCACCAGCTTCCATCTTGCGTCTCCACCAGATCGCCGTGGCCGAGGGCCTGAAACGGGCTTTGCATGCTTCGGTTGGACAGGATCGGGTTGTGGGGGCAGTTTTCCCACGGTCCCCAGGGGGTGTCGCTGCGGGCCATGGTGATCATGTGGCCCCGTTCGGTGCCCCCTTCGGCAATCATCAGGTGGTATTTGCCATTGATTTTATAAAGGTGTGGACCCTCGGGGTAGCGTCCACCTGTGCCGGACCAGATCACCCGAGGCTCGGTCAGGCACTTGCCACTCTGGAGGTCGATTTCGCTTTGCTGGATGCCCCAGTATCCGTCTTCAAGGGTGACTTCATCGGGGGAAGGCCAGCCTTTGCCCCAACTGGAGGTCAGGTAGACTTTGCCGTCATCGTCGAAAAACAGGGACGGGTCGATGCCACCCTGATCCAGCCACACCGGATCGGACCACTCACCCGAGATGTCCGTGGTGTGAACGAAGAAGTTGCCCCCTCCACTGACGTTGGTGGTGACCATGTAAAAGGTGCCGTTGTGGTGCCTCAGGGTGGGGGCAAAAATGCCGCCAGAGGCTACCCAGTTGGGGAATTTCAACTGGCTTTCTCTGGTCAGGGCGTGCCCGATGGGTTGCCAGTTCACCAGATCCCGGCTGTGAAAGATGGGGACGCCTGGAAAGTACTCGAAAGAACTGGTGACCAGATAGAAGTCTTCTCCCACCCGCACGATGCTGGGATCAGGATGGAAACCGGGGATGATGGGGTTCTGGTAGCTCATGGGGTCCTTTCAGGCTCTGGATGTGGATGCAGGCATGGGGAAGAAATGGATTTGGAGTGAATTCATCTTAAAATCGAATCGATTCGAAAGTCAAGTTTGAAGCAGGCTCAGCCTCTTCCCCAACACACCTCAGTTTCACCTCTGCGAGGCTGAATCCTTCCTTTAAATTGAAGCATCTGCTTCCAAGGAAAACCTTTCCAGAGACCATACTCAAGGCATGCGCTTGCGGGTTTTTGGGCAAAATGTGTCGGTTTTTCTGCACCCCTCGGGTTCCCACTGGGTGGCCATCGGTGCTGCACCTGAAATTCAGAAACTGGTGGACGCCTTTGACATTCAGGAACCCATTCAAGCCGATGGTTGTCCCTGTCACATCGTGCAACTGAATTTGCTAGAACACACCATCACCCTGATTGAGGGAGGCATTGTCTGGCATGACATGCATCAGGTCACTTTGCGCCTGAGCCCGCTGAAAATCGAGCACTGATTCAACAGGATTTGCACGAAAACACCAAAAACCCGCAGCACAGGGACATCTCCGTGATTCCACAGGGTTACCCTGAAGCCAGAATGGAGGTCCACTTGAAACACGCACAGGTGCAAGTCATGACCACTCGGGGTACAGAGTCCCTGCCCGTTGAACGCATTTACGCTGTGGTGGAAGGCACACGCCCCCACAGTTGCATCCTCATGCTGAAAGGCAGTCAGAACCAATCCAGCACTCTGGTCGTCGAAGAAGACTGGATGGCTGTGGAATTGCGCTGCCAGAGGGTCAGCCGACAGCAAGGTTGACTTTCTAAAGTGAAACTCAAAAAGAAAACCACTCTGGAAAAACCAGAGTGGCGAAGCAAGGCTGCATGTTTCTGAAGGTTTGAAACTTTACCTCTGGATCACATCACCCGTGTATTTGTTGACATACACTGTGAAGGCATTGTCCGTCGAGTGGCACCCTTTGCATTCGCTGGTCTGATTGAATTTCAGGACGCCATCCACCCAGATTTTCAGGTTGACTTTCCGCTGCCAGCGGGAAATCCAGTTGGGACGGTCTCCCTCATTGCTGACCCGGATTTCGTCGTTGTTGCCACCCAGATAACCGTTGATGTCAATCACCCCAGAGCTTGAACTGGAGGGACTCAGGATGGTGGTGTTGAAAGCGGTGTCTCCGGTTTTCTTGAGGGTCACCCCAGCATTCTTGTAGATGTCAGAAATCTGGATTTGCACCCGCTTGGAAGGTCTGGGGTCACAATTGACCTTGTTGTACTGCAAGAAGTTGCTGACTTTGACGGGTCGGCCTTTCCAGTCACGCAGCTTGAACCCGATGGGTTCCATGGCCTGCAAAGCAGGGTAATCTGCAGGGATCGCCTCGAAGAAGTCGGTCCACTTGCCTGCACGCAAATCTGCCACTTCCAGCTTGCCAAAAGGTCCTCTGGCAAAGACTTTGGTGGAGGCGTCCTGCACGATGCTGTTCAGGGTCATCTCGAACTGCACGTTGTTGTTGCCTTTGGAGGCTTCCAGCGTGGCCATCAGTTGCTTGGTGCGTTCGTTTTCATCAACGGTGATGATCATCAGGCGGCCATAGTTCACTTGACTGACGTACAGAGGCGCATTGCTGGGACCCATGTACCCGAAGCTCTCAAGGGTTTTGATGTCATTGAGGGTGGTGTCGCTCTTCAGGAACACGCCGATGGGATCGCTGATCACTTCGCTGGGATCGGAGTTGACCATGTCTGGAATGAAGCTGGCAATGCCCTGCACGAAGGTGATCATGTACTTCTTCTTGGTGGTCTGCCAAGTGCCCGAGAAGCCCCCTTTCAGGTCAATCGCCTGCATGATCTTGGCATTGAAACTCAGTTTGGTGGCCAGTGTGTCGATGCTGTTGGAACTGCGGATGTCCACGAACACATCACCCGACATGAAGCCCTGAGAGTTGGCAAGCGCCTGACGGATGCCGTAATGCACATCACCCGCAGAGGAAGAAGCGGTCCAGAACGGCTGGAAATATCCCTTCCCTGCCAGACGGATGGGGTTGCGTTTGTTGGGTGAAACGGGCAAAGCCACCAGACTGTTCGCCCCATCCCCGAGGTAAGCCCCTTGCACAAAAGAACCGGGGTACAGGGTGTCAAGGTTGCTGTCCACGTTCATCAGGTCTTCTGAAGGGTTCTGGAAATCGTAAGGGGTCAGGGAGCAGATCGGATCGGAATTGGGATCCTGAACCTGCGTGGAACCACTTTGATTGATGGGAGGCAACGTGCTTCCAATGGGCACCCCATACCACGGCAACACATAATTGCGGATGTCGTTTTTGGTGCCGGTCAGGTCCTGTTTGCCAATGCCACCACTGGTCGCAGCGGTGCTTCCAGAGCGCACCATGGGCAGGGGTGCAGCCACAGCAGGTGCAGGGATGGAAGCTTCAAAGATGGACACCCCCTGAGAAGCGGCTCTGGCCTCCAACTCCGAAAAGTTCTTGATGTTCACGGTGGGACGGGTGATCACCACAGGCAAAATGCGGTTGGGTTCCGCTTTGCTGTTCTGGGAAGGGCTCTGGGGGGTGGTCTGTCCGCAGGCCATCAGGGCCACAGACAGGGCGATGCCAGCAGTGATGCGCAAGGATGTTTGCATGTTTCCTCTGGAGGGTTGTGAATTTAAAGCACCTGAGCCGAACCTCCTGTGCTTCATGCCTCTCATTGTTCACATGGCCTGAGAATGTGCTGGGAATCTGGCTGAACAGGGTGAGAATCTGGAGGGAATCCGCGAGGTGGATTCATGCTGATGACATCAAAAGTACCCAAGTGTAAAACAAGTGGCCCAAGATGATACTCCATCAAAGATATTTCATCAAAAAGGCATAGGATAAATGCACAACCAGCACCGCTTAACTTCATGCGACTCTTTCTTTATTTTAAAAACCAATTATCAAACTGTGCACCAGTAAATTATTCACCTATTACAATTATAGATTATAATTATAGACCAATTACTCTTATACTAGAGTTTGATTATAAATTAAAACATTTAATCACAATTACGAATTGAAAATGTAGACATGGTAATTTAAATATCAATTGAACCATAGCATGATCCATCTTCATTGGCAATATATTCACTCCAATAACCGATTAGTGGTTTATAGTATATATCTGGATCGAGTCTTGAAAAATCTATTTTAAAGTCTTCTATGGTATAATCTCTCTCAATCAAAAGTAAATTCTCTACTAAAATTAATGTACGTATGAACTTCTCAATATTTGAATTTACTTCCCAAATTCTATCAATATCATCTTCTATATTAAAAAAGTATACCATGTCTTCATTTTTTCTTGCTGCAAAATATGTATCATTCCCCCTGTCAGCAATCACAATATAGTCACATTCATTATAGTGGATTAATTTATATTCATCAGGTTTGAGTAGATAAAAATCATAAACAGGTGTAATACCGTTCAAAGCCATAGGAATTCCAATCTCACTACAAAACACATGATTCTCTCTACTTAACAGATATGCTATCGGATTGTCCAACAAAAGCTCTCTTGATTCCATTTTTTTGAAGTCTGCATCTATCACTTCTATTCTCCTTGCAAACCTTTAGAATTCCAAGGCTTTTCTGATATTTTTTCTGATGAGGTTTCTTTTTAACTGCTCAGCACGAAATCCTCTGCCGTGCTGAGCAGTTACCATTTTTCTTTGGAATAACGTTCTGGAAAGGGAGTCATGTCCTGTTCCCATTGACGGATCAAAGTCTTCAATTGCTCATGGGTCAGATAAAACCTCAAAAGGACCTGATGCACCTTCTCTTCCTCCAAAAGCATATCATGAGGCAATTCACTGGAAAAAGGTGGCAAAAATTCATGGGAAAACAAAACGTCCATGACCAGAGTGCCTTCAGGTCTAGGAATCACTTGTCCTCCACGGACCCAGAACTCCAGATTGGGCTCTATGAAGCATTCAGATGAATCCAAATGACTGGTCTTCCATCCAGCAAAGAAATCAAAATGGCGTTCCACTTCTTGGAACCAATGAAGGAGTCTTTGGGCTTCCAGAACTTCAAGACACGGATCATTTCGGCTCCACAGTCCCCAAGGAGATTGCATCTCCAGGAGAATCATCAATCGGTTCGATCCATCAAAATCTGTTTTGTCAGGGAACAAGTACCCTAAAATCTTCAATTCCACTGAGATTTGACCTGTCATCAATTGCATGCAAGTTCAGTGTAGCAAGCCCAAAATCTGGGTCATGCTCCAAGAGAAACCTCTTTTGTTTTCCAATGGAGGCCACAGAGCTTCATCTCTCAGGCATGAACCTGCTGAGACGGTTCCCCTGCTTCTGCGTAATACGCCAGAGTCTCACGCAGTTGCTGCATCAGGGTTTCCCGCAGGTCTGTGGGCTCTTCCACACGGACCCATGCCCCCCAACCTTTGATCCATGGCACAACCTCCCAGAGGTTGGCAACGGTCAATTCAACGAGGGTAAAGCCGTCTGAAAGCAGCTCAAACCGTCTGGCCCGGAATTCAAGGTTTTCTTCGAGGAGGTGTTCTCTGGCCTCGGGTTTGAAACGCAAGACCAGTGTTTGAGGGTCGCCCACACTGACCCCCCATGCGTGCTGCATGAAGCCCAGAGCGTTGAAATCCTCGGGGATCTCGAAGGTTTCTTTCAGGACTTGCGTGTTTTTCATGCGGGAGACTTTGAACACCCGGATGGCGGGTTTTTTGCTGGTGCGTTCAAAACCAATCGCGTAAGCAGCCCGGTTGTGGGGGTTGATCTCGATGAAATAAATGGAGAGTTCCACAGTGCGTTTCTTGCCTGTGGAACTGGCATGATAGTCAAATTTCAGCCACTGGCCTTGCAGCCATGCCATGGAGCAGTGTTCCAGACTGCGGCTCTGGGTGCGGTTGGGTTTCTGGCTGTAGGTGCGGTTCATCTGCTCGGCAATTTTGCGGACAGGCTCGGGCAAATTGAAGGTGAGTTTTTCCAGCATGGACAGGTAATGCTCGTTGTATTCAGCGGCATGGTGGTACAGCAACCGGGCTGCGCTGTAAGCAGCAAGCGCTTCTGCGGGGTTGAACGACGAGGGCTTCTTGCTGGTGCTCTCGTAACGGCCATCGTTGCGGCGCGTCAGGTCCCCTGCGCTGACCAGCAGTTCTAGATCGCGTTGCAGGGTGCGGGTTTGCCGCTCTGGGAGGTTCAGGCGTTTGCGCAATTCCGTGCTGGTGAGGGCGGTGTGTTTCAGGATGTCCAGAATGCGGATGAGGCGTTCGCTTTTGTGCACGGTGCGGCCAGAGAGATTCATGGGCGGGACCTCCGGGGGCTTGCAGTGTCTGTCACTTGCAATGTGTGTCACAGTGTAGGACCCGCCCACGACAGCACCTGACGCCCCTTCAAGAAAAACCTGCATGCAGGCGTCAATACCTGTCTGCCAGAAGGTGTAACCTGTGAACCATGACGCAAACGTCCCTTCCCCCTGTGGGCAGTCTGGTGCTGCACCAGAGCAAACTGGCCCTCGTTCAGGAGTTGGCTGCCAATGACCGCATTGTTTTGAAAAACCCGGGTGGCACGGTGAAAGTCCGGCCCAAAGATGTGGTGATGCTGCATCCCGGCCCCCTCCAGAGCATCCCTGCGCCCTCCTCTGAGGGCTCTGAGCAGGACCTTGAAGAATTGCATGTGTTGCTGGAAGGCCAGAGCCTGCCTCTCACAGAAGCCTGTGCTTTGCTGCTGGGAGACAGCACCCCTCCCCAACTGGTCCGGGCCTTGCAGCTTTTTTGGGCCAGTCCGTTGTTTGATGTGCAAGACGGCCAGATCGAGGCGGTGCCTCAGGAGGTGCTGGACCAGAGGGCCAGAAAAGCCCGCCAGCAAGAAGAACTGCTGGACCTCAAGAAGCGCTTCGGGCAGTGGCAACTCACGGAAAGCGAACAGCAGGAACTGGCCAACTCGGTGTTGAAAGGCCGCCAGAGCCGCATGGAGCAGCAGCTCGGGTTGCAACTCGATGTGCAGCAAAAGCACCGCATGCTGATTCACACCGGATTCTGGCCCCTCAGGTTTGATCCTTACCCCGAGGCATTTGGCTTGCAGCACCCTCTGGAAGATCTGGAAGTCGAGGAGACCCTTCTGGAGCGCAGGGATTTACGTCACCTGCTCAGTCTGGCCATCGACGAGGCGGACTGCACCGACCCGGACGATGCCATCTCATGGGATGGGGAAAGCCTGTATGTGCACATCGCAGATGTGGCCCGCTTTCTGCCCCCTTTCAGTTCCCAGAGTGAACAGGTGGTTTCAAGGGTCAGCAGCCGTTACTTTCCGCACAAAATCATCCACATGCTGCCCGAATCTCTGATGCACCGTTGCCGCATGCAGGGAGAGCAGCAGGCCATCACCGTCCAGTTGCACTGGCACCCAGATGGGGATTTCCGTGAAATAGAGGTGTACCCCAGCACCGTCTGCGTTCAGCGCCTCAGCTACCTTGAAGCGGAAGAAAAGCTGCGCCAGAAAGCACTCTGGCCGGACCTTCAAGAGGTGCTCCATCTGGAAGACACCCACCACGAGAGCCGCCCTTCGGTGAAGGTCAAAGGGGACCAGATCGTGCTGGACCAGCGTCCAGAGGGTCTGGCCGATCAGTTGGTGTGGCAGAGCATGGTGCTGGCCAACGGTGGCATTGCCGATCATGCCAGAGAACAGGACATTCCGATGGTCTATGCCAAGCAGACGGCGGAGCGCTTTCTGGCCCCCACCCAGTACACCACCGTCCCGAGCGGCCACCACAGCAGCGGTCAGGCGTATTACACCCACGCCACCAGCCCCATGCGTCGCAATGTGGATTTGATGGTGCAGCAGCAGCTTTATGGCCTCTGGACCGGTCAGAACGCTTACTCGGGTCCCCAGTTGCTGGAAACCATCCACAGTCAGGACCAGTTGCGGGATGCCGTCAGGCAAGCCGAAAGGTTGTCTGTTCAGCACTGGTTGCTGGTGTATGTGCATGAGTGTGGCTGGCAAGGCAAAATCCTCAACAGCAAGAGGGGCAACCAGATGGAGGATTTGCGTTTGCCTGTGTTGCTGCCTGCTCGGGCCAATCTGGACAGCCTTTTTGTCTCCAGAGAAGTGGATTTCAAGAATGGGGTGGTGCGGGTAGAGGAAATGCCCTAAGCCATTCTGAAAGGCAGGATGGCGGATTTCTGACAATGTGAAGCTGGAGAAGTGGGCTATAAACAGACCCTGAGGATGACTTTCTTTTCTGAACATCCCTGTGGATTTTATGGAACATCCCCTTTTGCCCACTTTTCATCTGGACGATGTCCCACGCAGCATGTCGTGGCGCATTGTGCAACTTGCAGACCTGACCTACCATTTTGGTCCAACCGGAGAAGGGTTCTTTCGTCAGGACTTGCAAAAGGTGGCGAGGAACCTGCAGGTTTCAGTGTCTGCGGATGCTTGTGAGGATCAGGTGGAGGAAGCCATCCTTGATGCAGTGGCCTCCAGAGGGAGCCATGTGATCCTGATCTTGCAAATCCATCCCAACCCTCTGGAAGGGCATGTGTGTTTGCTCAGCAAGGTCAATCTGAGTGGAGCCATGGACTTGCTGAAAAGCCTGCCCATCCAGCAACGTTGAGCTGATCCCTTATAAGGGTTTTCACTGATTGAAAACAGGGGTTTTCCCTCAGTGCCGAATCGATATGGGACAATTATTGTTGGAAAATGGGCGATGATCAGATCCATCAAAACCATGTTGTTTCTGGAGCCCACCCATGAAAACAGCTGCACTTGCTTTTCCCACGCCTGAAGATGACATTCCCAACATTCTGCACGCGGTCAGAACCCACCTCGGGATGCAGGTGGGCTTTGTGTCACGGTTCCACTGTGGACAGCGGTACTTCCTGCATGTGTCTGCAGACCACAATGCACCCATTCAGGAAGGCATGGGCGACCCTCTGGAAGAAAGCTATTGCCAGAGGATCGTGGATGGTCGCCTGCCCCAGCTCATGACCGATGCCAGAACCCACCCAGAAGCGGCATCCATGAAAGTCACCCATGAATTGCCTGTGGGGGCCCACCTGAGCATTCCCATTGTGCTGCAGGATGGAGAAATTTATGGCACGTTTTGCTGCTTCAGTCACCATGCAGAACCCAACCTGAACGATCGGGATTTGCAGGTGATGCGTGCTTTTGCCGAACTGGCAAGGGAACGCATCGAGCACCAGAGGCAGGCACAACAACACTTTGAACTTCGCAAAAAGCGCATTGAACAGGTGCTTTTTGAACAGCACTACCGCATGGTGTTTCAGCCCATCGTCCACCTGACCAGCGGAGAAATGGTGGGGGTGGAAGCCCTGAGCCGGTTCACCTTGCCCCCACAACAAACCCCGGATGTGTGGTTCAAAGAGGCCAGAGACGTGCAGCTCGGGACCGAGTTGGAGCTGGCGGTGTGCTTGCGGGCTTTGCACGACTTCCAGCACCTCCCTGAAGACGTCTTTCTTGCCATCAACTTTTCACCAGAGGTCTTGCTGGACCCCAAAACCCATGAGGTTTTTTCACATGCACCTCTGGACCGGATGGTCCTGGAAGTCACCGAACATGACCGGATCCCAGATTATCCAGAGTTGCAAGGCTGCCTGCAAGCTTTCCGTGAACAGGGCCTCAAACTGGCCATCGACGACGCGGGGGCAGGTTATGCCAGCATGCAACACGTCCTGCAGATGCAACCCGACATCCTCAAATTGGACATTGCCCTGACCAGAGGCATTGACCAGAGCAGGCAAAAACAGGCCCTGACTTCAGCTCTGGTGATGTATGCCCAGCAAATGAACACCGATGTGATTGCAGAAGGCATCGAAACCCCTGAAGAATTGCACACCTTGCAGAAGCTTGGGGTGGTCTACGGTCAGGGTTATTTGCTGGGGCGACCCCAGCCGGTTCGGGATTTGTTGCAAACCCATCTTTCGAAATGAACCTTATGGAACGTCAGGGGCGCACCAGAGGTTCAGACGGGTTTTGCACCAACAAACGTGCATCATAGAGGTAAACGGTTTTTCCATAAGAAACCACCGTGGCCACAGGCTCGGGGCGTTTTCCAAGGTATCCCAATTGTTTGAGTCCGGAACGTGTCACCAGATGGGGAGGAACCACGTCCAGAGACGCAAAATGGGGAAACACATCAGGTGGTGTGGGGTTGTTCATGCTGGCTCCTCTGGGGTTGCAAGTTCAAACGGCTTCTTCAAAAAACTTCAAGGCAAAAGGTGATGCCCCCACAGTCCGACCTGAAGCCCAACTGAAGTGAGGTGTTCTCAGCATACGACACCTGTTGTCACAGTTTTTACAAGATGTTTTTGCAAAGCCCCAGCCGTGAGCATCATGATTGTTACAAAGGTGACCTTTCAGGGGACCACTTGTAACCGTCTTTCAAAATCCTCACAAAAAACCCCCCTGAGAAGCTCAGAGGGGTTCGAGTTGCACTCTGATGATCAACGGCGGCGTGTGCCGTCTTCGTTCAAACGTTCTGCTTCAGTGCGGTCCGTGCGGCCCAGATCGTTTTCAAGGTCACTGGTGCTGCTGCGCAAGGAACCGGTTGCGGTCTGGTCGGCGCGCACATCCACCTCACCCGTTTTGTTCACTTCCAGCACTTCTTTGCCCACCGTTTCCGTGAAACTCTGGCGTTCGGTTTCGGTGCGTTTGCCCACCTCCACTTCTTCGGTCACATAAGCGCGCTTCTCCACATCGGCACGCTCGGCTTCCAAGTCCACACGGATGCTTTCACGGTCTGAACCCAGAGTCACGTTGCCTTCCACGGGACGCTCGCCGGTGACTTTGTGACGTTCGATCACCACTTCTTCACGCTCAAGGTCCACGTTCACGTTCTCGGTGCGGGTTTCCACCCGTTTGCCCACCTCCACGCTGCCAGCCACAAAACGTTCTTTTTCGACTTCCAGACGTTCTTCACGCAGTTGCAGGCGTGCGGCCTCATCGAGGTCTCCGGTCACAGTGTGGTCCCGGTCTTGCAGGTGTCCTTCTCCAGAAGTGTGCAGGTGTGCAGTGTCACGTCCAGCGTTCATGCTGGAGGCGAGGCTTCCCTGTCCAGAGATGCCTTGACTGAGGCCCTGTCCTTCGCTGTAGCCCTGCAGGGTGCCATGGTGACGGCGCACCACATCGGCAATTTGATCCCGGTTCACGTGCGCAGGGGGTTCAATGGCCAGCAGCACACCACCTTCATTGATGGTTCTTTCGTAGTGTTCGGCTTCTGTGCGGTCGTAACCGGCATCTGCCAGTGCACCAGCAAGGGTTCCGGTCACGCCACCCACGATGGCTCCAGCAGCAGCACCCCCGGCAGCAGCACCCAGAGAGGTGGCCAGAAAGCCCGCAGTGATGAAGGGTCCCACACCGGGAATCAGGGCAGCAGCCAGACCGAACAGGGCTCCAGCACTGGCACCCACGGCCAGACCACGGGCAGCCCCTTTGCCATCGTCGTGGGCATCAGGATCGGTGTGACCTGTGACGGCCTGGTCTCCCTGACGGGCAATGAAAGACAGGTCGGATTCATGCACCCCGAGGGTGCGCAGTTCGTTTACAGCTTCTTGTGCATGTTGCTGGTTGTTGAAAAGGGCAGTCATTCGATTCATCAGAAACCTCCAAAAAGTGAGTGGACATCGGGATTTTCCCCAATGTCTTGCATTGAAACTTGGCATTCAAATGCTGAACCCACTTTATGCACAGCAAACCCCTCAAATTGGGAGAATTCCCCAACTCTTCAGGTTTTTTAGAGGCTTCGCCAAACAAATGAGTTGATCTTGGCAGTGTGCTGAGGCAAGGTGAGTACAATGTCAGGCTTTTGGCATGTCCCTTGAAAAAGCGGTCAGCATTCAGCCCTCAGCTTTCAGCGAAAAGCGGATTCAGAGGCTTTTGCTGTAGCGAACAGCAAAAAACAAAAATGACAAGTGAAAACCCACTCAGATTTGAAGCTCAAAAGGCAGCAAGCAAACTTTCCTGCTGGCTGATCGCTGACGGCTGATGGCTCTCTGTGTTGGCATGGCCCGACAGCGAATTTGCACTGACCCTGCGTGCTGAGGAACAGCAAAAACCCTCTGGCATGACCAGAGGGCAAAACACAGCACAGGGGCTTTATTTCAGGATGTCTTCGATGTGCTGGAGTTCTTCGGGACTGAATTCCAGATGGTCCAGTGCGCCCACCGCATCTGTGATCTGTTCAGCACGGCTTGCCCCGATCAGTGCAGAGGTGACCTCCTCATGCCTGAGGACCCATGCCAGAGCCATCTGGGCAAGGGTTTGACCCCTTTCACGGGCCAGTTGGTTCAGTTGGAAAATTTGCTCCAGCCGCTTTTCGCTGATGTGCTCTGGGCGCAAGAAGTGGGCTCTGGCTGCACGGGAATCCTCAGGGATGCCTTTCAGGTACTTGTCGGTGAGCATGCCCTGTGCCAGAGGGGAAAACACGATGCTGCCAATGCCTTCATCGCGCAGGGCGGTCAGCAGGTCTGCCTCAATCCAGCGGTTGAACATGCTGTACGAAGGCTGGTGGATCACAAAAGGGGTCCCCATGCTTTTGAGGATGTGGGAAGCCTGACGGGTCAGTTCGGCGGGGTAATTGGAAATCCCCACATACAGGGCACGCCCACTGCGCACAATGTGGTCCAGTGCGCGCATGGTTTCTTCCAGAGGGGTTTCGGGATCAGGACGGTGGTGGTAGAAGATGTCCACATATTCCAGACCCATGCGCTTCAGGCTCTGGTCCAGACTGGCAATCAGGTACTTTCTGGAGCCAAAATTGCCGTAAGGCCCTTCCCACATGTCGTAACCGGCCTTGGTGGAAATGATCAATTCATCGCGGTAAGGCTTGAAGTCCAGGTCCAGAATCCGGCCAAAGTTCTCTTCGGCACTGCCCGGAGGGGGACCATAATTGTTGGCAAGGTCAAAGTGGGTGATCCCGAGGTCAAAACTGGTGCGCAGCATCTCGCGACCATTCTCAAAACGGTCAATGCCGCCAAAGTTGTGCCACAGGCCAAGGGAAATGCGGGGGATTTTCAGGCCACTTCTGCCCAGACGGGCATACGCCATGCTCTGGTATCTGGCATCTGCTGCTTTGTACATGTCCTGAGCATACCAGTCTGTCTGGCCTCCCCAAAATAGGCCATTTGAACACAGGCCGAACAAAGTCCATGCAACCGGGCAACTCTGGTGTGCGTTCAAAGAACATGGCATGCTGAAGCATCACCCATGCCCGGACCAACTGCACCCCTCCCCCTCAGGCACATCCGCCACCACCTGAAACAGGCCCATGGTTTTCTGGAGCAAGAAGAGGCCATTGTGCACATCGAGACCATCCACCACCATTTGCAGATGGCCCACCTGCACCTCTGGCGCATGGTTCCTGCTGAAAAACGACCGGAAGGTCAAAACTGGAAGGCATGGTCAGCCGTGCTTTTTCATTTCCGGCTGTCTGAGGCACGCAGCACCGTCAAGGACCTGCTGGAGCAGGACACGCTGGATCCTCAGGAAGCAGCTTGGAAACTCTGGAATTTGCACCTGACGTTGCTTCCACAACCTGCCCGCAAAGCCTGAGCGGTGTGGCCTCAGATTTGCTCAATGCGAAAATGCCCCTTGAGGGTGCGCAAAAAGTCCAGAGCATGGGGCACATCGCTGCGGATGCGCACTTCAAAACCACTGTGGGTGGCAGGGTTGATGTCGTTGTATTCTTTGCGTTGCACCTCTGGCAGCATTCCGGTCAGGTCTTGCAGGTGTTTGCGCAATCGAAACGGTTCCCAATCCTGTGCATCTTGGTTGTCGGTGATCAATCGAAATCGAAAAAGCTCTGTTTCCATGCATCATATTATCCTTTTGAAGGGTCATGAAAACGGTAAAAGGTCTTGCGGTTTGCCTCTACACACCACAGATCAGGGTTGTCATCGTTCAACAACATGCTCTGGCAGGTCATCAAGTTCACAGTGGACCGTTCAAAGCAAGCCACCCAAGCCAACATCGAAATCCTGTACTTTCGCATCGCAAAGTGGATGGCCGGCAAAAAAGAAATGGCCCTGCTCGGGCCACTTCCTTTGAATGTGCTGGAGATTACTTCTGCATCCAGAAGGTGTAGCTGCCGCTTCCAGAGTAGGAAACCACCTGGAACATGTAGTAACCGCTGGTGGCGTTGTAGGTGATGGCTTCGGTGCTGGTGGTGCCTTCAGAACGGGCGACGGTGCTCCATGCACTGCCGTTCCATTTCAGGAGGAGCAGGTCAAAGTCGGTGCCAGAGGGGCCTTGCAGCCAGCCTTTCAGGGTGCCGCCAGCGTAGTTGAAGTAGGTTCCGTTGGGCTGGTACTGGCTGCCACCGCTGGTCAGGCTTCCGGTGTATTTGGTGCAGTTGGTGCCGGTGCAGGGATCGGTGGGGGTGGGTGGGGTGGTGGTGCCACCATCACCGACGTACAAGAGGCGGTTGGCGGTGCCTTTGGGATCGGTGATCTTGTTGGGGGTGCTGTTGGTCACCAGGAAGTCACGCACCTGCTGGGGGGTCCAGGTGGGGTTGGCGGCCAGCACCAGAGCAGCAGCTCCAGCGGTGTGGGGGCTGGCCATGCTGGTTCCAGAGATGGTGTTGGTGGCGGTGGTGCTGCCAATCCAGGTGGAGGTGATGTTGCTGCCGGGAGCGAAGATGTCCACGCAGCTTCCGTAGTTGCTGAAGCTGGAACGGGCATCGGTGTTGGTGCTGCTGGCCACGGTGATGGCCACAGGGGTGCGTGCCGGGCTGTAGTAGCAAGCGTCGTCATTGCTGTTGCCTGCGGCCAGCACGAAAGTGATGCCCCGGTTGGTGGCTGCGGTGATGGCGTCATCCATGGCCTGATCCACAGAGCGGCTGCGTGGCCCGAGGCTCATGTTCACCACGGCGGGTTTCTGGGCGTTGGCGGCAACCCAGTTGATGGCCTGAATGATGCCTTGGTTGCTTCCGGTGCCGTCACAGCCCAGCACGCGCACAGCCACCAGTTTCACCCCTTTGGCCACACCCCAGGTGGTGCTGCCGATGGTTCCGGCCACGTGGGTGCCGTGTCCCTGACAGTCGCGGCCGTTCTGGCCGTCGTTGATCACGTCATAACCGATGCTGGCGCGGCCACCGAAATCCACGTGGGTGGTGTTCAGACCGGTGTCCAGAATGTAAGCGGTCACGTTGGAAGCGGTGGTGTTGTACACGTAGCTGGTGTTGAGGGGCAGGTTGCGCTGGTCAATGCGGTCCAGACCCCAGGTGGCGTTGCTCTGGGTGGCGATGGCCTCGTAGGTTTGCTTGGCTTGCAGGTAAGCCACGCGGGGATCGTTGACCAGTTTTTGCACGTTGGAGGCACTCAGTTTGGCAGCAAAGCCTTGCAGGACTTCACTGTATACCGCTTGCACCTGCACACCCTGAGGCTCAAGCCCGAGGGTCTGGACCATGTTGCTGGTGCCCAGTTTGGCGATGGACTGGCCTTTGGCCTGTGCTGCTTTGCTGAACACCACAATGTACTCACCTGAGGCGCTTTCACCGTAAATGGGTGCGGTGGAAACGGTGTTTTTCTCGGTGGGCATGGGGATCACAGCTTCGGGCTTCATGGCACTGTTGCAGGAAGCCAGAACGGCAGTGAGGCTGAGCAGGGCGGTCCAGGTGACTTTTTTCATGCAATCCTCCAGCGTGCCTGTGACAGGTGGTCACAGACGGAAATGGGCTGAGTGCCCGACTTGATTTTGAAGAGATGGGATACTCTAACTGTTTTGCACCCTCAAGAAAATCAGGGAATTTACCTAAGGGTTTCAGGTGCATTTACCGGAAAAGAAAAATACTTCGTTCTCTGAATAAATGAAGTTAAGAAACGAAACCTGAGAAATTCATGATTCCTTGCAAATTTGTTACAGTATAAGCACACCTGAACCGCTCGACAAGTCCTTGACAGCCAGAGTTGGTCGGGTTATTTTTGTTGTTTGCCCTAAAAAATTAAACTGGGAGCAATTTTAAGCAGGGTAAAAGTGTATACATTTAAGATTTCAAACCGATTCGATTTAAAAAATAAGAGGATTTTGATTTAAATCTCTTGACATTATTTTGACAATTCCAAAAGAAGCCTGAGAAAAATATCATCGTTCCAGTTTCCACCTTCGGCAAAACGGACCACCACCAGACCCTGAGAGGGCAAGATGTACATGCGCTGGTTGAATGCCCCTGCTGCAAAAACCATGTCCTCTGGTGCCCCTTCAGCCAGTTTTTGCATCCCTGAAGCATTCTGAAAAGCCCGCACAGGCACCTGATCTTTTTCATCCAGTGTGCCCGCAAAGGGCACATTCAACCAGAAATTCAGACCATAGGCAGCCAGAGCTTCACTGCCCTGAAAACACCCTTGCAGGAAACCTTCAGACAACACCTCTTTTCCGTTCCACTGGCCTTTTTGCAAGATCAATTGGCCATACCTGGCCCAATCTCGGGCGGTCATGCTGGCACTGCCTGCAAGATTGGGATTTCCACTCTGGTCCCTCTGCCAGAGGGTCTTTGCACCCAGAGGATCCAGCACCTTCTGCTGCAAATACACGGCAGGGTCCATGCCGGTTTTGCGTTTGACCAGTTCCCCAAAAACCGCCAGATGGGCATTGCCATAGGTGAACACCGTTCCCGGCGGGTGCACAATGGGAGCGTTCACGGCACTCTGGTAGAGGTTCTGGTTCAATCGGACCAGTTCAGGTCCTGCTTTGCCTTCCAGTCCACTGCTGAAATGGAGCAACTGCCGCACCGTCACCTGACTTTTGAGGGGACCTTGGCGCCACTCTGGAAGGGTGTCTGCAACCTTTTCATCCAGCTTAAGCTTCCCCTCCTGCTGCAACACCACGGCCAGAGCACATCCAAAACTCTTGCTGCCACTGGCCAGAAAATGGGGTGTGCTCAAAGCAAACCCATTCTGTCCTTCTGCAAAGATTTCCTGCCCGTTTTGCAGCACCAGCAAAGCACTGCCCCGGTTTTCGCGGGAATACTGTGCAGCCTTTTGCAGGGCGATCTGATCGAGTGCCTGAGCACTGGAAAACAGCAATGTCAGCATCAAGAGTGAACGTTTCATTCTGCCCTTTGGAGTCAGAAACCACCGCAAAAGTTCCGGCGTACACTGAAGCATGAAACCGGTCATGCTTGTGCTGGGTTTGCTCTTGCTCACCTCTGGCGGAGGAAGCATGGAACGCAATGTGTTGCTCTGGCAATTCGAGGTTCAGGGTCCTGTGAAACAGATGGTCATCGACGTGGATCAGGACACCGACAGCACAGAAGAGTCCACCCATGAAACAGTGTCTTTCAATGAAGAGGGCACAAAAGCCGTGCAGACCATCGAGCAACCTCTGGGCTTTGTACACAGTGAAGGAACATATGTGTGGAATCCACAAACAGGCATCTTGAAAACCGAGATCACCGAAGACCAGAGAAAATACGGCCTGTGGACTTCACAGTTTGATGCTCAGGGTTGTGAGGTGAAAACCCAAATTCTGCTGCACATTGACGGTTCTGCATACACCCAGCTCAGAACCTGTGATGCTCAGGGGCGCATCCTGAAAATCAAAGATTACCGCAAAAATGATCCACAGGTGGAAACCACCACACTGAGTTATCGCTCTGGGGGTCTGGTGATCATCACAGTAAAGCAGCGTGGTGGGAACACCGCACAGGACTATGAAATTCGGGATGCTCGGGGGTTGCTGCTGGAAAGCGGCAGCTGGGAAAACAACACCCCAGAACCTGCCTACCGTTACCGTTATCGGTTTGACCGTCAGGGAAACTGGGTGCAGCGCGAAGATTTTGCATGGCAGGACCGCATTGAAGCGTGGGACCCTTCACCTTTCAGGACCACACACCGCAAATTGCAGTATCAGTGAACCTCCGCAATCTGCAAAATGCTTTCGTTGCCCCGCAAGACCACCACATGGATGCCTGCCTCCATCAGGATGCCTGCCCTTCTTTCCAGATCCTGCACTTCATCAGGAGGTTTGGCCCACATCTTGCGTCCGGTTTCGCCGGGGGCCAGATAAAAACCTTCTGGGAGCACCAGCAAAGTCACTTTTGCTGCCCGACCTCTGGCATGCAGGGCGGCCTCCATCAGTTCCAGAGGGGCCGTCCGGCTGATCAGAATCACGTTGCTGCCTTGCGGAACCTCTGGCAGGGTGGTTTTCTCAGGGTCAGGATGGTAACGGGCCAGAAAAAGCAGGGCCTCCTCTGGAAGAGGTGGGCTGATCTCCCCATTCCCACTCACCGAGACCGTCAGACCCGAGTGCATCGCCTCCATGATCAAACTGCTGGCCAGCACCACCCCATGCTCCGTGAACACTTCTGACACGTCAGAATGGAGGTGGATGTGCAGGTGACTGGTGGTCATGAATTCCCATTCGCGCACCATCAGGGTGCCCCAACGTGCAGTGTGTTTCCAGTGGACCCGGTTGAGGGGATCACCCGTCTGGTACGGACGGATTCCCCTGAGGCTGGAAACATCCTCCATCCCGAGGGTGGGACTGCGCTTGCCATCCAGCAAAAGGGGACGCAGCAGTTCTGGCATCAGGAGGGGGTGGCTCTGGGGGTAAACCACCAGTTCACTCGACACCTTGACATTTAAGGTGCGTGAGAACAATCCCAGAGGATCGGTGCAGCGCACGTTCAGACCTTCCCAGATGAACATTCCGCGTTTGTTGGGGCGGACCGCAGACACGATCACCTGCTCGTGTTTTCCCCAGACCAGACCGCTCCATTGCAGGAGGTGCGACAGAATCAGGGTGCGTGGGGCCTCATCCAGAAGGTCCAGACGGCAAGGCAGCAACGCGTTCACGGTGATGTGCAGTTGCACCTCCACCTCCTGCCCGAGTCCGGTCAGGTGGGCATGCTTGCGAACCACCGTGACCTGAGGTGGAAACCGGCGGTACAGCCAGAACACCCCCAGCAACAGGAGCAGCACGTACAGAAAAGTCATGCTTCGACAGGCACCGGAAGCTCTTGCAGCAGCCTTTCAATCACCTGCAAGGGGGTCACGCCACGCAAACGGGCCTCCAGACGCACCTGCACCCGATGCCCGAGCACATGCGGAGCCAGCACCTTCAGGTCGTCTGGAAGCACAAAATCCCGACCATGAATGGCAGCGTAAGCCTGCGTGCAGGACTGCAAAGCCAGAGAGGCCCTCGGGCTTGCCCCAAAAGTGAGGTCCGGGTGTGTGCGGGTGGCCTGCACCAGACGCACAAGATAATCCCGTACATCCGCCGTCAGGCGAATATTTTTGACTTCCTGCTGTGCTTTCAACAGATCTTCAGGGGTGGTGACGGGTTGCAGGGCGTCTATGGGATGCAAGCCCACCAGACGTTCCAGCATCTGGATTTCTTGCATGGGATCGGGATAACCCACCGAGAGCTTCAACAGAAAACGGTCCAGTTGCGCCTCGGGGAGGCGGTAGGTGCCTTCCTGCTCGACGGGATTCTGGGTCGCCAGCACATGAAAAGGCACAGGAAGCTTGCGGGAGTGTCCCCCTTCGGTGACCTGCCCTTCGGCCATGGCTTCGAGGAGGGCGCTCTGGGTTTTGGGGGTGGCCCGGTTGATTTCATCTGCCAGCAGAATCTGGGTGAACACCGGACCCGACTGAAAGGCAAATTGCCCCTCCTGATAAATGCTCACCCCGGTCAGGTCGCCAGGAAGCAAATCCGGGGTGAACTGAATGCGCCGGAAATCCAGCCCAAGGCTTCTGCTGACCGCTCGGGCCAGCATGGTTTTTCCGGTTCCGGGCAGGTCTTCCAAGAGCACGTGACCTCCGGCCAGCAAAGCACTGAGCACCAGAGTGGTGGCGTGTTCTTTGCCCACCAGCACGGTCCCCACATGCTGGATCACCTCTTGCGAAAAGTTTTGAATGTGTTGGGTCATGGTTGTCCTTTCTGAAGTTCAAAATGCTGCTGGAGGGTCTGAAGGGCCTTCAGAGCCCCGGCAAATTGGGTGAGTGGAGGCAAACTGCCGTACCGCACAGGCAGGTACGCTCCGGTGATGGCCTCCACCTCTGAAACAAACTGGGGAAACACCCCCAGCACCCGTCGGGAAAATTCCAGAGGGGTCATCTCGGGGGTTCTGCCGATCCCCTGCTGTTCCATGAGGTGCAGAAAATCCAGATAAACCTTGCGCACCCCTTCAAGGGTCACAGGTTCTGGAAGCAGGTCCTGTCCTGCCTTGATGGGCAAAGCCCGAGGTTCTCTGGGCTCACGGCGGTATTTGAGGAGCACCCAAAGGGTCCCTGCCACGGGCAAAGCGAACAAGGTCCACCAGAAGTTGAAGCCTTCCTGCTCGGGTTTCTCTGGGACCTCCTGCACAGGTGCAACAGGCTCAAGGGATGGCGCAGAGGGAAGCTCCTGTGGATCCCGGAGGGGCATCTGAATCTGGTCTGGGGCTTCTGCTTCCCCAGAGGTGAGGCCAGAAGACAGGGTGCTGTAAATGGTCACGGCAACCAGCACGCCCACAATGGCCAGCAAAAGGACCGCATCAGAAGGTCGCATTTTGAAGAACTGATAGGCCCTGCCTCTGAACAAATACAAACCCAGAGCAATGCCCAGAAAAGACACCAGAAACAGCCAGTAGATGTACACAGGCAAGGTGCCATCTTGAGAGCCTTTGAGGTTCAGAGAGGTGCCTCCACGGTCTGCGGGGGTCTCTGGCACATTCTTGCTGCTTCCAGAGGGTACATTTTGGGGTCCAGCAGGACCCCCAGCCTCAGTGACCCCATAAAGCACCTGCACATTCAAATGGCGTGCCCACTGTGCTGTGGGCGGTGCAGGCACCAGAGCACCCAGCAACACCACCCCTGCAGCCGCTCCGAGCAACACCGCAGGCAGGGCAGGGCTGCGGAATTGCACCTCGGATTGGGCCTCTGAACGCACAAAAGCCGCGATCAACACACCCAGCAAACCCCACCCTGAAGGAAAAAACGCCCAGAGCAAAACCAGCACAAGCAGGGAAATGCGGTTGCCTCTGGTGATGGACAGGGCAAGCCGGACCAGCAGAATTCCAGACACGGCATGCAGCAGATATGCCCCGGACATCCGAAAAACATCCGGGTACAGCAGCACGACTGGAAACACCGACAGCACGATGGGCAAACTGAAATGCAAGTGGGCATGACCTTCTGCCCTTCGCACCAGCAAAGCCACCACCAGCATGAACAGCATCACCAACCATCCGGGATAAAGCCATCCCAGACCCACCAGAGGAACCAGCACAGCAAGATCTCGGGTTTGGAATTTCAATTTGAGCATTTCACCTCAGGAATCATGCGGAAATCCATCATATTGATGTTCTGGCCCATCTTAACGGATTTTGAGGCCTGAAGGGTCAGTCGCTGGCAGGAACAGCAGAGGGTTCCCTCTGGAAATCCAGCTGCTCAAAAGCTGCCACCACTGCTGGATCAAACATGCTGCCCGAGCAGCTCTGGATCTCCTGCAGGGCTGCCTCATGGGTGAAAGGCTCTTTGTAAGGCCGCTTGGACACCAGAGCGTCATACACATCCACCACAGTAAAAACGCGTGCCAACAAAGGGATGTCCTGTCCTGCAAGACCTGAAGGATAACCCTTGCCGTCCCAGCGTTCATGGTGGTGCAAAACCAGAGCAAGGGTTTCTGAAGGCAAATTGGGGATGTGCTTCAGCAACTCATGTCCAATCTGGCTGTGTTTTTTGATGGCGTTGTATTCCTCTGGGGTCAGTTTGGCAGGCTTGAGGAGGATCTGGTCAGAGATGGCGATTTTGCCCGCATCGTGCAAATAAGCCCCCCATCTGAGGGCATTGAGGGCTTCTCGGGGCAAATCCAATTGCTGACCCAGTTTCAGGGAGAGGTCCACCACCCGGTCTGTGTGTCCTTTGGTCTCGTAATCCCGAAATTCGAGGGCCAACCCAAGTGTGCGCAAGGTTTCTTCCCGGCTGTGGTCCAGTTGTTCCAGATGGAAGGTGCGTTCCAGAGCGTGGGTGATGCGGTCTCGAATGGCCGACAGCAACCGCAAAACATCGTGACCGATGGGAATCTCTTGCTGGGTGTGCCCCAACAGCATCAAGCCATACAGGCGTCCTTCCAGCACAATGGGAACCACCAGATGGCGGCTTTCACGTACAGTACATTCTGCGGTGCAAGGCTGAAAACGCGATTCTGCCAGACAGTCAATGGCTGTTCCTTTTGCGATGACTTCCCAGAAGTGGGGTTGCTGCAGCAGGGCTTTCAGGTGGTTTTGCAAGCCCTGACAACCCGCTTCGGTCAGGTTGCCCTGCACCACAGGGGATTTCAGGCTGCCTTGTTTTTCCAGTTCAAAAAATGCAGCAAAATCGAAAGGCATGCATTTCAAGCTGTGCTTGAGGGCCACCTCCACCACATCGGTGAGTTCGTTTTTCTGCTCCAGTTCGACCACCAGCAGCAACAAATTCAGGGTGTGCTGCAGGGCTCTGGCCTTTTCCTGCTGGGCTTCAATTCGGGCAGTGATGTCCAGAGCCGTGATGATCATGCCCTGACATTCTCCCTGAGGGTTCCAGAGGAACTTGAAGGCACTTTCTACCCAGATCACATGGCCATCTTTGTGCAAGCCACGGTGTTCGGTCACCAGCATGTCTTGATGCTGCGCAATGGCGTCCTGCACAGCTTGGTTCATCCTCTGGCGGTCTTCAGGGTGCACCATGTTCAGGTTGATGCGGTCTGATTCCTCAGGTGGGTAACCATACAGTTGCTGCATGGAAGGCGAAACGTAGGTGCAATTGAACTGGGCATCCAGCACCACAATCATGTTCACGGTGTTCTGGGTGATCAGTTGCAACTGTGCTTCTTTTTCCTGCAAAGCTTTGAAGGCAATGTGCTTCTCAGAGACATCCCGCAGGATGATCACCACATTCTGGAGCACACCTGATTTGACGATGGGAATCACGCTGTATTCACACCAGAGGGGCTGCCTGTTTTTCCCATACACCACAGCCTCACCTTTTTGAGGTTGTTGCTGTGACATGACCCGTTGTCGCATCTGCTGCAATTCCTGTACATCCGTCAGTGGGCCATGCAAGGTGGTGGTGGGCTTGCCCAAAATGTCTTCACGTTCGTATCCTAGGCGCTGAACAAAAGCATCGTTGACATACTGGATGTATGGGCCGGGCCATTCATATCTGTTGTCTGCAATGTAAATCAAATCGTGGGCTTGCTGCACAGCGGTGCTGAGCAACTCCATTTCTTGCTGGTGGCTTTTTTTGCTGGTGATGTCTCTGCCAATGGCAATGCATTCGCCGTCAGGTTCCAGCACAGCATTCCATTCCAGATGCACAATGCGTCCATCTTTGTGCAATTGGCGGTTTTCAAACATCACCAGTGTCTGGGTGTGCTGCAACCGTTCAAGGGCTTCAGAAGTGATCTGAACATCCTCTGGATGAAGAAAGGCATCCATGGATTTCCCCACCATTTCCTCTGGTCTGTACCCAAAGCAATCCCAGCAACGCAGATTGACTGAAGTGATCACCTCTCCTCTGGAGGTCACAATCAGGTCCAGAGAATGGTCCAGAATGCGGTTCATGCGCTGCTGCACTTTTTCGTTTTGCTCCCTGAGGCGTTGCTGGTGAAGCCCGAGGGTCAGGGATTGGGCCACCTGTGCAGCCAGCACAATGCTGGTGGTGTCCGGGGTGAACACCTCTGGACTGGCAGCATAGAACACCCCCACAGAGCGGTCTGGAAATTTCAGGGCACAACAGAACAGTTGCTTGAGCTGGTAATGCTCCATCAGGAAGGCTTCCACAGGTCCCCACTCTGAGGGATCGGCAGTCCACACCAATTGAACTTCAGGAGTTTGCAAAGTGCGCTGCATCAAAACGCTGGTGTTCACATCAATGCGAACCTGCATCAATACGGCAGCTTCTTCAGGCGAAAGGCCCCAGTGGGACATGGGGCGCATTCGGTTGGGGTCCTCTGGAGAGTCTTGCAAGCCTACACCTGCATGGGTGCAGTGCAGGGCTTCACCAAACAATTCTGCAAAGAGGTGCAAGGCATTTTGAGGCCATTCCAGAGCCAGTTGTGTGGCCTTGAGTGCTGGAGATGTCATTGACCGGCCTCCTCTCGTGCTGCTCCATAAAAAAGGGAAGCAACTGGGCATTCCGATTGCTTCCTCTCATGTTACTTTAAGTTTCGCTTCAGCTGAAATTTTGACGATTTGAACCGGGGTTTTCCCTCACAATGCAGGGGATTTCCCCAAAAGGTGGTCACCTCTGGTCAGGCCAGCAACAAGACTGCAGATTCTGCTGGCACTTCCACCTTCTCTGAAACGGTTTCTCCTGTTAAAGCGTTCTGCCAGTGCCCCGAAGGCAACCCCAGAGCTTTCCCTTCCCTGTTCTTGTTGAGCACAAACAGGGCCATTTCCTGCTGACCGCTTTTGTGGGTGTAGCTGCGGGTGAAAGCAAAGACATCTTCTTTGGTGTACAGCAAGCGCAAATCTCCCTCTTGCAGCACCAGAGCGTTCTTGCGCACCTGAATGGCCTTTTTCACAAATGCCAGCAAGTCATGGTCCCACAGGGCTTCATCCCACGGCATGGTTTTGCGGTTGAAAGGCATGGTGCCTTTTTCAGGCTGGTCCAGACCGATTTCCGTGCCGTAATACAGACAGGGAACGCCGGGATAGGCCATCAGGCACAGCAATGCGGCTTTCAGGAGTTGCTTGTTGCCTTCCAGACGGGTGATGGCCCGCATCACATCGTGCGAATCAAGCTGGTTGAATTGGCTGAGGGCCACACTGGCAGGCAGCACATGGTACGCATCCCACATCAGTTCGGACATCTCAGTGACATCGGGCTGGAGGGGGTGGCCTTGCAAAGACTGGTCACTGAGCCAGTCCATCAGGGGGTTTTTGAACCCGTGGTAGTTCATGGCCCCATCTTCCCCGAGGCCGTCCAGGGCCCACTCCCCATCCCAGGAACGCTCTCCGAACACGTAAGCCTGAGGGTTTTCGGCTCTGGCAGCTTTCTTGAGGTTCCTGAGGTGCTGTACGTTTCCAGCATCGGTGCCTTCATTGCCGATCATGGAGGCCACATCCAGACGCCAGCCATCAATGCCCTGCCTGAGCCAGTGGCGCACCACTGAGTTTTCCGCATTCCAGAAGTAATCGGCGGGCTCTGCAGCACTGTAATTGATTTTGGGCAGGGACCGCACCCCATAAAACGCGATGTAGGGGGGTTGCTGCTCCGGGGTGAAATTGAACCAGCTGCGCTCTGGAGCCGTTTCGTCCTGCAAGGCTTTTTTGAAGATGTGGTGGTGTTCACCCACATGGTTGAAAACCCCATCCAGCACCAGCTTCATGCCGTTGTCGTGCAGGGCGTCTCTGAGGGATTCAAAGGCTTCTTGCCCTCCAAAATGGGGATCAATTTTCAGGTAATCGGAGGTGTCGTACTTGTGGGCAGAGGGGCTCTCAAAAATCGGGGTCAACCAGAGGGCGTTCACCCCAAGGTTCTTCAGGTAAGGCAGTGCCTGCTCGATGCCTTGCAGGTCTCCGCCATAATGCCCGTGGATGTCGAGGTCCTTGGAAGGGGGCTCGGACCAATCCACTTGGACCACATCCCGGCCTTCGTACTGGTATTCTCCGGTCTGCACGTCATTGGAAGGGTCTCCATTTCTGAAGCGGTCCGGGAAAATCTGGTAGAACACTGACTTCCATGCCCATTTGGGGGCCACATGCCCGAATTCATACTGGAACCAGTCCCGAAAGGGCCTGCGCGTGTGCCCGAGGCGTGCAGCCGTGTATTCCAGCCGGTCCTCAATGGTGTAAACCACGAAGCTGTACTTCAGACGGCCTTCCTCAAGGGGGAGTTGCGCCTCAAACCAGTGGCCTTCTCCATCCAGAGGGGCAATTTTGCGGGTCGGTTTGCGCATGATTTCGCCATGTTCCAGCACCTGCAGATCGACTTTCTCTGCAGGCAGTACGGTTTTCAGGCGCAAGGTCAGGTGGGTGTGGGAACGCTCCAGATAAGCCGGAGTGTGGTTGTGCCAGACGGGAGTGTAATGGTTCATGAACGGCTCCTCGGGTGCGGGAATGTCTTCTATCACTTTAAGGACTGACACCGTGAGAGAGTCAAGGCACAAACAACCCTGCAGAAGGGCCACAGGTCTGAGCCCATCCAAAAAAGGGCTCTGGCTTTCACCAGAGCACCTTTGGGCGTGATTCAGCCTCCTGAAATCATTGGGGGTATTTCAGGCCAAATCCATAAGCGAAGAGGGGATCGTAGGTGGCATCTCCCACGTTGAGGGGCAGTTGAGCCACGCTCTTGGGCCAACTGACCGGCAGTTTTCCAGAGAAGTTGAAGTCCCCGAACAGCACATCGGCCACGCCTGTGCCTTCTGAACCGGGCAACCAAGCAGCCACAAAAGCATTGGCTTTGGCCAGTTCGTTGTTGATGATGAGCGGGCGACCCGAGACCAGCACCACCACGCACTTGACGTTGCTGCACACGTTGTCGATGGTGGCCTGATCGCTGGCCGTCAGGGTGAGGGTGCCGTTGTCCCCTGCACCTTCGGCATAAGGCTGTTCACCGACCACCACAATGGCCGAGTCGTAACCTTTGCCTGTGGCATCTGCAGCCGTGGGGGTCTTCACGTAATCTACGGTTGCTGTGGGAGCCACTTTCTTGATGCCGTCCAGAATGGTGGTGCCTTTGGTGATGGCCCCTGCACCCCCCTGCCAGGTGATGGTCCAGCCACCGCTCTGGAGGCCGATGTCGTTGGCGTGGGCTCCGGCCACCAGCAGTTTTCCGGTTTTCTTGAGGGGCAGGGTTTGCTCGTTTTTCAGCAGGACCAGAGATTCACGCACCGCTTGACGGGCCACTTCGCGGTGGGCATCCGAGCCGATCTGGTCGATTTCACTGCGGTCAGAGAAAGGTTTTTCAAAGAGGCCCATCTCAAATTTTTTGGTGAGGATGCGTTTCACAGCGTCGTCGATGCGGCTCGTGGCAATGCGGCCTGCTTTGACTTCGGCAATGGCACCGTCATAGAAGGTCTGGTACTTGTCAGGCACCATGATCATGTCGAGGCCCGCGTTGATCGAGTTGGTGATGTCAGAGTTGTAATCACCGGGAATCTGGTCAATGGCGGCCCAGTCGGAAATCAGGAAACCTTTGAAGCCCAGTTCGGTTTTCAGCACGTCTGTCAGGAGGTACTTGTGGGTGTGCATCTTGGTGCCGTTCCAACTGCTGTAGGAAGGCATGATGGTCGCCACATTGTGCTTGATGGCCTCAATGAACGGTGCAAGGTGGATTTTCCGCAGGGTGGCTTCATCCACTTCGGTGTTGCCCTGATCGATCTTGCCATTGTTGTAGGTGGTTCCACCATCGCCCACATAGTGCTTGGCAGTGGCCAGCACGCTGTTCTTGTTGTTCAGGCTGGCCCCCTGATAGCCGTCGATGATGGGGGTCATCATGGTGGCAATCTCGGGATCTTCGCCAAAGGATTCGTAGGTGCGGCCCCAGCGCTCATCCCGAGCCACACACAGACAGGGAGAGAAATCCCAGCGGATGCCTGTCGCGTAGATTTCCTTGGCGGTCACCTCACCGATTTTCTTGACCAGTGTGGGATTGCGGGTGGCCCCGAGACCGATGTTGTGCGGGAAAATGGTGGTTCCGTACACGTTGTGGTGGCCGTGCACCCCATCCACCCCGTAAAGCATCGGAATGGAGAGGCGGCTTAAGAGGGAATAGCTCTGGAAGTCATCCACCATGTTGGCCCAGTCCACAGGGTTGTTGCCTGTGGTGGGTGCAGATCCACCTCCGCTCAAGAGCGACCCAAGGGACAGGTCGGCCAGATCGTATTTCTTGCTGTTCACAGCACCACGTTCAGCCTGGGTCATCTGACCGATTTTCTCTTCGAGGGTCATTCTGGAGAGCAGGTCGTTCACGCGGAAATCCACAGTTTTGCTGCTGTCCTGATAGGGGAATTTCTCGTCGTCTTTGAGGTACAACACGGCCTCTTTGACATTGTCGAGGGTGGCCCCATTGGGATCAGAGAGGGTGACTTTCAGGGTCAGGTTGCCCTCTGCCACAGCGTTGTTGGTGCTCTTGACCGTGAGGGTTTTGGTGTCTTCTCCTGCAGCAAAACTCAGGGTCCCCGAGGCTGCCGTGTAGTTGCTGCCTGCCTTGGCGGTTTTGTCTGCGGTGGTGTACTTCACGGTCACAGGACTGGTGGGTTTCTTGTCGAGTTTGACCGTGACGGTGGCGGTTTCCCCTTCGGAGACCACCACTCTGGGGGTGCCAAAGGAGATCTTCACGGAAACAGGGGGTTTGGTGCCGCCAGGAACCAGAGAAATGTCGTCGATGTAAACGGTGTGGGGGGCAGCCTCGGGCTGTCCGTTGCTGAGTTCGAAAGTGAAGCCCCACACTTCAGAGAGGGTCACCCCGTCGTTGGGGGTTTCGCCAGAGGGTTGCCATCCACGGCGCACCAGTTTGTCGAAAGGCACCTCGACTTTCTTCCAGCCTTTGGTGTCGTCTTTGAAGGGGAACTCGAAACGCTCTGCACTGTCGATGTCTTTGTTGGGGCCTTTGTTGTCGAGCAAATCAAAACGGTAGGTTCTTCCGCTGCCTTCTCCATAAAACATGAAGGTGACGGCTTTGAAACTGCTCCAGTCGGTGTTGCTCCACTTTTTGCCCGTGGCATCTGCAATTTTGAAGTCAAACCCGCCCCAGCTTCCAGTCAGGGTGAAACTGGCCTTCAGGGCTTTGGTGTCTTTGTTCTGGGCGTTCTTGATGGTTTCTTGGGTGATGACCAGGGGGTCTTCCCCTTTTTCTTTGAAAGTGCGGATCTGTGCAGCGCTGTCCGGGGCGTCCACATCCACAGCAGATTCAAAGTTCAGAAAGACGGTTGGGGTCTCGGGATTGGGGTTGGGTGGGGTGGTGGTGGCTTGACCACAGGCCACCAGAGATCCAGCCATCAGGGCCGTCAGTAAAAACGTTTTCTTAGACATCCACTTCCTCCAGCAACAAAATGGGGGTGGTGAGGTTGCACCATCTTGCCGCGACAGCACAAAACCTCACCAAAAAACGCTGCCTGTCATGCTTTTGACAGAAGGTCGATGGGTGCATCAACAGGGGGCCGCCGCAGGTTTCGACCTGCGCCCTGAAGCACCGTGAAAAAGTTATGCAAACGTTTTTACATATCCTGACAGATGGATCCTTGTTTTGCAAGAGAACAAACCAGAGGATGAAAAAAGGGGGCAAAACTGCCCCCACACAAACATGTCACCGCATACATTTTTGCTGCCTTTCTAAAGCATTTGACAGAGAAATCAGAGGTTGATGCTTGAGGTCGTGTTGTTTGAAATAGAAGGATTCGTTTGAATCCTTCTATTTCACTGTTAAACGCAGTAAGTTCAGAGCTGCTTGGCGTACCGCTCAATCACACCGATGGTGTCCTGCAAGCCCTGCTCGGCTTGAATTTTTTTGCCCAGTGCTCTGGCCTTTTCGGTCATGGGGGGCTGACCCAGCACCGTTTCAATGGCTCTGGTCAGTTGATCTGCGGTCAGGGTTTTTCGGGGCATGGGGGCAGGACCCACCCCGAGTTGCTGCACCCGATGCCCCCAGAAGGCTTGGTCTCCGAAAAACGGCACCACCACATTGGGCACCCCTGCCCTGAGGCCCGCAGCCGTGGTGCCTGCTCCGCCATGGTGCACCACAGCACGCATGCGTGGAAACAACCAGGTGTGTGGGATGGCATCGCTGAAAAACACATTTGAAGGGGCTTCACCTTTGAACATGCCTCCCCAACCTTTCAAGAGCACAGCACGCTGTCCAGTCCTTTGCAGAGCACCCAGCACCAGTTCAGCGGTGGCTTCGGGGTCACGGTTGCCCATGCTGCCAAAGCCAATGTAAAACGGCTTTTCGCCAGCATCCAGAAAGCGTTTCAGGTCTTCAGGGGGCTGCCAATCCCTCTGGGGGTCCAGCAACCAGTACCCTGCCATGTGCACATGTGCGGGCCAGTCCTGGGGCCTCGGGAGTACAGATGGACTGATGCCATGAATCACAGGAGGCTGAACCCGGTGGTTCACCTTGCGCGGTCCCCAGAAAGGAGAAGCTGGAAGCCCGAGCACCGCGCTCCGCACCTTCTGGTCTCCGGCCCGGAAACCCTGCCACATCACCTGCTGCACCACATGGTGGGTCAGCAGGTTGAACGCCCCCATGTTGTTGCCACCAGAGGCAGGAAACAGTGCCCCCGGAAAAGCAGTGGTCGGATAAAACGGCACCACATGGGCTTCAATCAGGGGGATGTGCAATTTCTCCTCCAGATTGCGGGCCAGACTGAGACCCCCAATGCCTGCCAGCAACAACTGCATGTCTTGTGCGGCCTGCACACCCACCTGTGCCCATTCCAGAGCTGCTTCCTGCACCAGTTTTGCGGTGTGCTGGTTGATTTTGATGATGTTCCCAGTCTCGATGACTTTGCGAAGGGCAGGGTCCTGCATGGCCTCCTGCACGTTGCCCTGAACCGGCCAGAAATCCAATCCCAGAGCGGTGGCCACTTGGGCATAACTCTGGTGGGTCAGCAAACGGACATGGTGTCCTGCCTGTTTCAAGGCACCTCCCAGAGCCAGATACGGCTGCACATCTCCCTGTGTCCCAAAAGCCAGAATCAAAATGTTGAGGCTGTTCATTCTGGAAGCCCTTTCACCAGCACATCGGCCAGCAGGTCTGGAAGTTGATCCCAATCCTCCTGCAAAGACAGGTCACCCAGCATGCGCTGCACCAGCAAACCCAGAATCAGGGCGGTCAGGACAGGCATGCTCCAGTGGGGCAGTGTCCTCTGGTGGCGTTCGGCCCAGCTTTGCATCTGCACCTGAGCCCCAAGCAACATCGGCTGCAAAATTTGCTGCTGGAACCGGCTAGCGATCTCAGAATTCACCAGACTTTCCGAGACCATCACCTTGAACAGTTCACTGTGGCTGCCCTGAAAAAGCCCAAGGGGATGCTGCAAAAACGTTTTGAGCAGGCTTCGCAAATCCAGATCCTGAATGTCCAGAGGATTGATGTTTTGCTGCACATTGTGGGTGAGGTGCTCCAGCAAGCCCAACAGCAAGGCATGTTTGTTTTCGAAGTGGTAGTAGAGGGTGCCGTCTCCCATGCCGGCGGCTCTGGCCACATCTTTGATGGTGGCGGCTTTGAAGCCTTTTTCGGCGAAGATATGCGCAGCGGCCTGCAGGATGTGGGTTCGGCGGCTGTCTTTGAGGTGGTCTTGCAGGTTTTTCACCACGACACCAGTTTCGAATACTCAATCATATTTTCGAATATACATTCGAAACATCAGCCTTGCAAGTGACTTTCATGTGAAGGCCATTTCAAAGCACTCAGAACACCATCCAGAGTGCAGATGGTGTTCTGTTCAACAGCAAAAATGAAAAGGGAGGATTCAAAAGAATCCTTCCATTTCAAAAAACCCTTCCCAGAGGAGAAAATTTTTTTGCTTCTGTGAAATGCTCTAAAACGTCAGTTTGAGCTTTTCTCGAAGCACCAGACCCCTTTGCGGTCCACACAAAATTGGGGCGTTCCAGTCAGGTACCGAAAAGTCACTGTGGGGTTCACTTCAGAACGGAAAAACATCCACTTGAACTGCTTCTGCTGTGAAGTTCTGGCTTTGAGGACCAGACCTTCTCCAGAGTGCAGTTTCCAGTAACCCACAGGCTGCATCTTGCCATTCACATCCCTGTAAACCGCCCCTCCTTGCAACATGAAAGAAGTGGTTTTGGGACAGCTTTGCATGCACACCCACTGTCCATTCAGGTCACTGCTGCTCAGGGTCAGGGTGTTCACCACAGGCAGACCAATCATCGCAATCAAGGTCAAAAGCAAAACACAAAACAAAGCCCAGAAACCATCACGGTTGAATTTGGACGAAGCAGAAACACGAGGCTCGGGTCTGGAAATCGCCACTCCGGACATGTGCAACCTCCTTTGAAGATCAGGGGCCAGAACTTGGGGCGTCTGCATCCATCATGAACAACTTTTTCAGGACACAATGCATTTTCGTCACTTGACAGGTGTGCATGAAGAAAGCCATAAGATGCTCTGGTCAAAGGGGCTTCTCCCCTGCCAGAGCCTCCGAGTTGAGCTGCACCCACAATCTGGACTTTTGCTGAAATTGGAACGCCAGCGACCCTGTAAGATGGGGTGTATTTTTGCCATGATCAAGAAACTCCGTTCCCTCAATCCCTTCCAGATGATTGCCCTGACTTTTTTGATGGGCATTGTGCTGGGTACCCTTCTGTTGTCTTTGCCCTTCAGTGCTGCATCAGGGGTCAAGATCAACACCTTACAAGCCCTTTTCACTGCCACCAGCGCCCTGTGTGTCACAGGATTGGCCGTGGTGGACACCCAGAGTTCTTACAGCACTTTTGGACAGTTGGTGATTCTGTTTTTGATTCAAACAGGTGGTTTGGGCATTCTGACTTTCAGCACAGCCTTTGCCTTGCTGGCCGGAAAGCGTCTGGGGGTTCAGGACCGTCTGATGTTGGCCACCCAATTGAGTGTGGGCAACTCTGGTGAAGTGGTGCAGGTTCTGAAGCGTATTTTCCTGTATGTTCTGATGGTCGAACTGTTGGGCACTTTTTTGCTGTTTTGGCATTTTCTGCCCCTTGAAGGAGCAGCCAAAGGTCTTTATTACGCTGTTTTTCATTCCATCAGTGCCTTCAACAATGCAGGGTTTGCCCTTTACCCTGACAGCCTGATCCGCTTTGCTGGAGATGCCTACCTGAACGGGGTGATTTCGTTGCTCATCATCTTGGGAGGTTTGGGATTTTTGATTCAAGCCAGAGTGTTTTTGCATGTGCTTCATCCACGCAAATACCGACTGGACCTGAACAGTTGGATCTCATTGTGGACACCTGCCGCATTGATTGTCGGCGGCTGGCTGCTGCTGACCCTTCTTGAATGGAACAACTCTGGAACCCTGGGCAGCCTTCCCCCAGCAGACCGGGTCTTGGCAGGATTTTTCCAGAGCGTCAGTCCTCGCACTGCAGGATTCAACACCATCGATTACGCTCAGATGACCCACAGTGGGTTGCTCATCACCATCATGCTGATGTTTGTGGGAGCCAATCCGGGTTCCACTGGTGGGGGCATCAAAACCACCACCTTTTTTGTGCTCATCACCAGTGTGTGGAGCATGGTGCGGGGTCGTGGCGAGATGGTCGCCTTCAAAAAGCGCATCGATCAGGAAACAGTGCTCAGGGCAGGAGTGGTGGCCGTGATGGCCCTCAGCATCATTGCAGGGGCCATTTTATTCTTGACCGTCACCGAACAGCGCAACATTCAAACTGGAAAATTGGACTTCCTGAAAGTGGTGTTTGAAGCCTTCAGTGCCTTTTGCACGGTGGGCCTCAGCATGAATGCCACCCCACATTTCTCTCAGGCTGGACAATTGATTCTGGTCTTTTTGATGTATGTGGGCAGGATCGGGCCTCTGACTTTTGCATTTGCCCTGAGCACCAAATCCAACAAGGGCATGGTGCATTACCCAGCAGACAAAAACATCCAGATCGGCTAAATTGAGCAGGCTTGCAGGGTTCAAAGGGTTTGCTGGGTTGACTGGGTCTGAAAAGATGGAAAGCGAGGGTTTGGGATGAAAAAACAACAATTTCTGGTGATTGGCCTCGGGCGCTTCGGTTCAGCGGTGGCCACCACCCTGTACCAACTCGGGCATGAAGTGGTCGCTGTGGATGTTCACGAAGAGAATGTGGAAGAGGTCATGAATCAGGTGACCCATGTGGCCATGATTGACGCCACCGATGAAAGGGCTCTGGTGGCCATCGGCATCAAAGATTTTGATGTGGTGATCGTGTGCATCGGGGCAGATGTCAAAGCCAACATTCTGGCCACGGTGGCCGCCAAAAGTGCAGGGGCCAAATATGTGGTGGCCAAAGCCATCGATGACATGACCCGACGAGTGCTGGAAAAAGTCGGAGCAGATCTGGTGGTGCGTCCAGAGCACGACATGGGTGTCAGGCTGGCCAAAAAACTGGTGCGTCCACATAGCTTTGACAACGTGGACCTCGGGACCGACTATGCCATTGTGGAGGTCACGGCCTCAAGGCGGCTGGTGGGCAACCTGCGTGACCTGAACCTCACCAACCGTTTCGGGGTGCAGGTGATTGCCATCAACCATGCTGGGCATGTCCGCATCACCCCCAAAGCCGAAGACACTGTGCAAGAACACGACACTCTGGTGGTGGTGGGGACTCTGGGCAATGTGGAAAGCTTGCTGCAATTCTCAGAGGCTTAAGGAATAACGTTATTCCTTGAGGAAAAGACGTTTCAGACAACAAAATCAGAATCGCACCCTTGCAAACAAAGCGCTTTTCCATCTTTGGATCACTTGCCTGAGAGGGCATGGAACAGTTCTCTGAATGCCAACCCCTGCATCTGTGAGGTTCGTCGAACAAGCCGAAACAGTGCCCTTACAGATGAACCCTTTCTTATTTGTTTTTTGGTGATTTGTTTTGCACTCTGGCCTTTTGACTCATGACAAATCCCACAATTGCTCTATATAATCCTCGGGTGAAATCTATCTATGCTTTAACAATCACCGGTTCCTTGCTCCTGATGGCCTGCAATTCCACTCCAGCTGCACCACAATCCCCAGAGGGCTGGACTGCTGAGTTGCAGGTGGGCACCTTAAATCTGAACACCATTCAAAATGCAGGTTTGCCTGCCGCTTATTTTCAGAGCATTGTGCAATCTTCAGCAGGACACACCGTGCAACCCGAGGCCGTCAGCAACAACGCTTTCACCGCTTTTCTGAATTTCACGGTCAAAGGCAAACCCGTGGTCAATGATGCCACTTTGACCTTCAAAGGCAACAACAGCACCCTCAAATTGCTGCCTGGTGAACTCTGGACCAGCGGGGTATTTTCAGCCACGGGTTTGAAACAGGGCCAGAAGCTGCAATTCGAGCTTTCCCACCAAAGCCAGACCCTGAAACTGGAAGCCACTTTTGATGCCAGCAAACAACTCCCTGCTCCCATGGTGCAGTCGGTCAAATTGGAAACCGGAAAGCTGGACGTGAAGTGGTCTGCGGTGACCGGGGCCAAACATTACCGGGTGCTGATTGATCAGGACGACAATCCCCTGAATGGTCAATTGCTGGACTCGGGTGTGCTGACCACCACCACTTGGACCACCAACATCAACCAAACCCTGAATGAAGGCGGCACCTATTATGTCACTGTGCTGGCCAGCAATCTGGATTCCCGCAACAAAACCCAGAGCTACACCCCAACACCTGTGCCTCTGGTGTCTGCCGCAGCTGTCAAAACCACTGCACAAAAACCCGTGGTTCCGGGCACCCTGAGCTTTTACACCCCTTCTCTGAACTTGCAGGCCAAAGTGAACACCAAAGCTGTGGGCACCCTCACCATCCAGAGTGGAAATGCAGGGTTGGATGCCACTTTGACCACCGTGCAATCCAGCACAGCCGTCACTCAGGATTCACCTGCCTTCACTCTGGCCCCAAACAGCACCCGAACGGTGAACGTATCGGTGCAGTGCCCGGCCACCCCCTCCAACCAGAGCGCCACCTTGCGCCTGAGCACCAACGATCCCAAATTTCCTTCGGTGGACTTGCCCATCAGCGTGGAATGCCAACCCGAGGGAATGGTGAAAAACCTCTGGACCAAAAATTTGACGGAACGGGCAGAGGATGGTGCCTGGAACCCTGCGGGCACCCGTTTTGCTCTGGTGTCAGGCACAGATGTGCTGTTGCTGGATGAAACTTTCAAAAACGTGGGGCGTGTAAAGCCCAATGCGAACGTCCTCAAGAAAGTCAACTGGTTGAACGACCAGACCCTGGTGCTGACCTCCAACAGCAAAATGCTGGTGTGGGATGTGGTTGCCAATCAGGCCACCGCCACTTGGAACATCGAGATTGGAGACCCTCTGGCCCAACTTGCCACCCACCCCAGCAAGAATTGGATTGCCCTCTCTGGATTCTCGAACACTCTGGCCGAACACACCCACATCTATGACCTCAAGGGACAAACCGTCAAACTGCTGCCTGGACTGACCAACACCACTTTCAGCCCAGATGGCAAAACCTTTGCAGGCTGGACTTACACCCGTGCCACCGACAGCCAACCCGCCACAGGACAGGTGGTGTTTTACACCACAGATTCCCTCGAAGTGCTGCGCAAAGTCAATGTGGAAGCAAACCCTTACAACACAGTTCAGCTTGCATGGTCCAGAGACGGTTCACAGGTACAGGTGGTGACCTCTCCATCTGCCAAAAACAGCACGCTGTACTCGGTGAATGCCACCTCTGGAGAGGTCAAAACCACCCCTCTGGATTTCGCAGTTGCTGCCCTGACCTTGCAGACCGATCTGAACGGTCAAGTGCTGCTGTTTTCGAAAGACCAGCAGATGGTCCGATGGAATCCTGCAACAGGTCAATCCAACCGCAAGACCTTCTTTTTCGATCAAGGTGGCACCATACCTCGGGTGGTGGCCCATCCCAAACTGGGTCAATTTGCTTTGATGTCAGGAGGCAGCCTTTGTCAGGGCACCGACAACCTGTTGCTGGACCTGAATCTGAACGTGCTGAACACGCAAGGCACCTGGTACTGCCAAGGTCTCAACACCATGGGGTTCAATGCCTCTGGAGATGTGATGCATTACGGCAACCGCCAGATGCACGTTTTTGCAGGCACCACAGGACAATTGAATGCCTACTTGAATCTGGGCAACCTGCACCCTCAGGGCAAAGTTGCCAACAGCATTCACCACAATGGCAAAGACACTCTGGCGTTCCAGTTCTCCGATGGTTCTGTAGAAGCACTGCAATGGTCGACCCAAAAGTTCACCAACATTCTGCCTGCCGATGAAAATGCTCTTGGTCTGTCCATCCGGTTGGCTCCGCAAGGCACCTTCTTGATGGTGCAGTCCAGCGATGGAAGCAGCCTCAAAGTCTTTGACACCACCACCGGACAGTTGAAGCGTGAACGCACAGCCCCAATGATGCTTTCTTTCACAGGCTGGCTGGATCAAAACCGTCTGGTGTACTGGACCGAAGACAAGTTCATGCTCCTCAATGTGGCAACAGGCGAAGAAAAATTGCTGGAAAACAATTCCATCTCTCAAGCTTTGAAAGTGGCAAATGGGCAGGCTGTGTATGTCCAGGAAGGTTACCTGTTCAAACTGGATCCGGCCACAGCACAGCGCACAGCATTGCAATTGACCTACAAGCTCACCCAGAATGCAGTGCCCATCCGGGCACACCCCACAGGAAACCAAAAAGTGGTGGTGGTTTCCTTGAACCCATCCACCAACCGTTACACCACCAGCATCTTTGACCTGCAAAACGGTGAAGAGTTGCAGGTGATCCACCAGAGCCAGAATCAACCTCTGGACATCGATTCGGTGGTCAAAGAAGGCAAACTTTACGTGGCCATCCACACCGAGCACGAGAACATCAAGACTTTTGTGATCGAGTGATGCAACCCAAAAAGCCCGGAGGGATTCCTCCGGGCTTTTTTCTGTCTGTGAAATGAATCTTGTGCTTACTCGGTTCTGTCGGCTTCGCCGGGAACTTCAAGGTTCAGCACAAACTCGGTGGGGTCCAGTTCGGAGAGGCCCACTTCGCGCTCGTATTGCTGGATTTTGGCATGCAGGCGTTTCACATCGCCAGAGATGGAGCCGTAATCGAAAGTGTCCCAGATGATGGTGGGCACCTTGTCGTCTCCATCGAAGGTGGGCACTTCGCGGGTCAGTTTGATGCCCTCTTCCAGTTTCTTGCGGCTTTCGATCCCGAGGTTGCGGAAAGCCACCTGCATCACGTCTCTGGAAAAGTCACGGGGTCCGTAAATTCCGGCGCGGTAGACCGTTTCAAAGAAGTGGTCCCAATCGGGCACCAGATTCACCGCAGGCATGCTGAACTGGCCGATCACGTTGCGGATGGCTTCCAGCGTTCTCTGGGGGTAGTAGTACAGGTAAAGGCGAACCCCTTCGAGGAAGAAGTTGTAGTGGGCGGCCTCATCAATGGCGATGGTCTGGGCCACTTTGGCCAGCACGGGATCCTGAAAGCCTTGCAGGTGGGGCTTGTCGCTCTTGCCCTGCGCGATTTTCATCAGGTTCAGGTAATTGAGCTGGGTGGCCCGTTCCTGAAACACCGTGTACACAAGGTTGTGGATGGCGTCTGGAAATGGCAATTCCCATTGCACGCTTTTCAGGCGTTCTTTGTACTCGCGGATCCAGTCGGGGGTACGTTTTCTGGAAAACAGCACAGCGTTTTCCCAGGCATCGGCGTGTTTTTCTTCTTCGCTGCCCCAGCGCATCTGGAAGTGGCTGCGTCCGTGGGAGGCACGCACCAGATTCAACAGGTTGCTGGTGTAATCCGGGGCGTATTGTTCTACAGCAAAGAAGCCCTGCACCACAGTCACGACTTCTTTGGGGAGGTCCTGATTGAGATTGCGCCAATCAAAGCTTTTGTCGGCGTTCCAATTGCGGGTTTCCTGACTGCGGGCGGTGTACCAGCGGTACAGTCCAGTGAAGGCACGTTCAATCAGGGTGTCTTTTTCTCGGTTGGACAACAGGCCTGCCGGAGTGCGTGAAACGGTGGACAGGATGTTGGGTGGGGTAATGATGGTCATGAATCTCCTCTACAGCACTGCAACATGGTTCTGCCATTGCAGCATTCCAGCACACACGGTACAGCGACAAGGATGACAGATTTCATCTCTGCTTCATCCAAGAGAGGTCATCCTCTGGATTGCACCGATGAATCCAGTGTAGTCGTATAGACCATGAGCTGGGTAAAAGTTGTCTAAGGCTGAATTGGGCATCAGGGCTCATTTGAGAAACAGTTCATCCAGAGGTGAAAAGTTCTGGTACAACGGCAACATGGCCGCTCCGAGTGCTCTGGCTTTGCTGCCCAGAGTCCCCCGGCTGAGCACAGGCATGTGAAGCCCTTCGGTGTCCTGTTCTTGCAGCCATGCTTGCAAACGAACCTGCACCCTTTCGATGAGTTGAGGGCTGCATTCTCCGTCCAGGACCAGTCCTTGCAAATCCAGCAACGCTGCCGAGGCAAGGGTCAGCGTAGACAGGTGCCTCACAGCATCCTGTACCCACTGTTCAGTGTAAGGCTGGAACGGAGGCTCCAGAGCCCTTTCATCGTAAACGGCCAGTGGGTCCAGCCCAGCTTTCTTGAAAACATCTTCCAGAGGCCAGAGTGAAGCCACATCCAAGAGTTGCTGGGTTTTCCCCTCATGCTGAACGGGGAAAGAACCCACAGACCCGGCCCTTCCCGTCAAACCGGACCTGAGTTCCCCTTTGAGGACCAGTGCTCCCCCAATGAAAGTCCCGAGGTAAATGTACAGGAAATCTGTGGCGGTCTTCTCTGCGCCAAACATCAGTTCAGCAATACATGCCGCAGCCGTGTCTCTCAGGAAGGTGGTCGGCAAACCCGTGAGGCTTTGCAGGTGTTCTCGCAACTGGATGTCGTTCCAGACCTGACGGTTGCCACTTGTGGCGGTCCAGAACTCCTCCCAGTCTGCCAGATTGAGGGGTGCAGCCAGTCCAATGCCCGAAAGGCGGGTTTGCTGCTCAGGTGAAAGCATCCTTTTGCATTCCTGCACCTGCCCTTCGATCACCGGAAAAACCAGAGCCGGATCAGGATGGGTGTACATCAGGCGGAACTGGTGGCGCACCTGACCTGCAAAATCCACCATGTACACCTCCAGTTGTTCACGCCCAAGGTGCACCCCAATGGAAAACGCCCCCTCTGGATTCAGGGTGAGGGGCACAGAAGGCTGACCCACCCTGCCTTTGACGGGTTCGCCTTTGAGAAGCAGACCTTCCTGAAACAGCACATCCACCATCCCGGAGACCGTCTGGGTGCTCAGGCGGGTCAGACGGGCAAGGTCGGCTTTGGAGAGGCCGGGATGCAGGCGGATGGTGTGCAGCAAAGTGCGTTCATTGAAGGCCCGCATGCCTTCATGGTTGCTGCCCCGGTGGGCTCTGGAGGTCTCGGAAGAAGAAGGAGTGCTGGACATGGACGTGTCCCCAGTGTACTGGAAAGGAGAAAAAGAAAAAAACAGCCCAAAGCTGTTTTTCTCAGGGTGGGAAGGGAAAGTCAGTTGGGAACAACCACGCCTTTTTTGAACCGGAAGTTGGCATAGGTGCGCAGTTCTCCAGTCACCACAAAGGCGTAGGCATGCTGGGTGCGGTCGTAAAAGTCGAAGCGCTCCACAGGCTCAATTTGCATTTGCGTCACGCCCTCTTTGAACAGCACTTCGTGAACTTCTTGCTGCACCTCATTCAAGTGGCCCTCAGGGGTGTTGCAAACTTTCATGAAGCTGACCGGTTGGGTGACCGCTTCATCCAGAGGGAACACCGAAAGCACCGCTTCGCAGGCGCGGGTGAGGGACACCCCATCCAGCCGCAGGATGGGACGCCCTCTGGCAAGGGTGGTGGCGGTGAAGTTGGCATCCACCACAAAAACTTCATCGCCGTGGCCCATCTCGCACAGGATCTTGAGGAGCTCGGGGGAAAGCAGGGGGTCGATGCCCTTGAGCATGCCCCTCAGCCTTTCTTGCGGGTGAGTTGGTCTGCTGCCACAGCCAGAATCACCAGCACACCAGTGATCAGGATCTGGTACACCGAGGGCACTCCGGTCAGGGTCAGGCCGTTTCTGAACACACCAACGATCAAAGCCCCAAGCAGGGTGCCGAAGATCAGACCACGTCCGCCGAAGAGGCTCGTTCCACCCAGCACCACCGCAGTGATGGTGTCAAGGTTGTCGGTCTGTCCTGCATTGGGATCGCCCACACCTGTCCGGGACACCAGCAGCAAACCAGCGATGCTGTACAGGAAACCAGCGAAGGTGTAGACCATCAGCAGCACACGGTTGGTGGGGATGCCGGTCAGACGGGCAGCCTCGGGGTTGTTGCCGACGGCGTAAATCTGGCGTCCGGGGGCGGTTTCGGTCAGGAAAATCCAGATCAGGACGTACATCACGACCATCAGAACGGTGCCGTAAGTGATCACGGTGCCGCCAATGTTGAAGGTGTTGCCAAAGAAGGTCAGGGCAGCAGGCAGTCCGGTCACGGTCTGGGAGTTGGAGTAAATCTGGGTGATGGCAAAAGCGATGTTGTAGGTGCCCAGAGTCACAATGAAAGGGGGCAGTTTGATGCGGGTGACCAGAAAGCCGTTGAGCATGCCGAATGCCGTGGACACGAACATCCCGCACATGATGGCCAGCACGGGGGGAACCCCGAGTTCCACAGCAAACTTGGTCATCACGATGGTGCCGAGCGCCATCACCATGCCGCAGGACAGGTCAATCCCGGCGGTGAGGATCACCAGCGTCTGGCCGATGGCCATCACGCCCACCACCATCACCTGCTGGAGGATCAACGAAAAGTTCTGACCACTGAGGAAGCGGTCAGACTGTGTAGAGAAGAAGATGCAAGCCAGCAAAAGGGCCACAATCGGCCCGAGCAGGTTCATGCTTTTGATGCGTTTCATGAGGTTGAGCCCCTCATTCTGCCCTTTGGAGGCGGGATTTTGTACAGTCATGGCATTCGGCCTTTCTCTGGAGGGGGTTGCCCCCCTCCAGCGAGAATGGGTTTACTTGGTGCCCCAGCAGTTGGCAAGGCCGAACTTGGTGTCTTTGCTGGTCACACCTTTCATTTTCTTGTCGGTGATCAGGGTGACGCCGGTGTCGGTGTAACCGGAGACTTTTTTGCCAGTCTTGGCGTAGTTCACGCCAGCTTGCACGCCCAGAGAGGCCATCTTCAGGGGGTACTGCTGGGCGGTGGCAGCGATGATGCCCGCCTGCACGTTTTTCACGCCGGTGCATCCACCGTCGATGGAGACGATCATCACGTCTTTTTCACGGCCAATGGCTTTGAGGGCCTGGTAAGCTCCGGCAGCAGCAGGTTCGTTGATGGTGTAAACGAGGTTGATCTCGGGGTCTTTCTGGAGGCAGTTTTCCATGGCGGTCTGACCTTTGGCCTGATCCCCGTAGGAGTCCTGCATGCACACGATGCGCTTGTCTGCTTTGTCGGTGATGCCGAAGCCGTCCAGGAAGCCATCGTGACGGGCAATGCCCACGGGGTGACCGGGGAACAGGTCAAGGGTGGCGATCTTCACAGCTTTGTTGCCGAAAGCGGCTTTGGCGTACTGGCCGATCAGTTGTCCAGCTTTGTAGTTGTCGGTGGCGAACAGGGCGTCCACGCCGTCCTGAGGATCGGTGGGGCTGTCCAGAGCGATCACCATCACGCCTTGTTTGCGGGCTTTTTCAATGGCGGGCAGGATGGCTTTGGCATCACTGGGGGTGATGAGGATGGTTTTGGCTCCGGCAGCGACCATGTTTTCCAGAGCGGTCACCTGACCTGCGTTGTCCCCGTCGGCTTTGCCTGCTGCGGTGAGCAGTTTGGCCCCTCTGGCTTTGGCTTCCTTCTGTGCGCCTTCTTTCATTTTCACGAAGAAGGGGTTGGTCTCGGTTTTGGTGATCAGGCCGATGATGGGCTGGCTGGCGGCGAAAGCAGAGCTCACAGAGCAGAGCAGGGTCAGGGTCAGGGCACGTTTCAGGTTCATGGTCTTTCCTCCGGGAATGGCCGCACAACACAGCAGGGAACGCTCAAACCACAGGGGTGGCTTGCAGGGATAAAGCGCTGTTTGGGTGTGAGGTCGCTTGCGGTTGTGGGGTCCTGACATGGACTGTACATGATGGCCTGCAATAAATCAATGACATTGATGATTCTCTTGCTCTGCAAATTGCTGCAAGTTTGCAGCAAACGTCTCCTAAATTTTGCAGACTTGGGCTTGCAGACAGCATTTTCATCCTTTTGCACAAGCTTGCAAAGCCTGCAAGACCTGATTGACCTTTCTGCTTTCGATCAATTTGTAGCAAGTTCAATCCTTTCTGCGGGGCGTTTGCCCTGCCTGTTGAAAGCCCAGTGCTGAAAGTCCTCTGGCTTCCTGACACAGGTTAGGGCACAAAGATTCAGATTCTGTTACTGGGCCTGATCTCGCCTTCACACAACAAAAACACTTCATGAACACTTTTCGAATAACCTCTGGAAGGCCTGACCCAATGGGCCACTCGGGCAGCAAGGGCCACCAAATGCAAATGGTTTCTGCACTTTGCATTCATCGGGTACAATCAGGGCAAACCGCCTGAACCTGAACAAATGGGTCTGTCTGCCCTGGGAGAACACATGTCCACAAACCCGCCGCCGCTCCTTGAAATGCGTGCGATCAGCAAACAATTTTCCGGGGTCACGGCTCTGCAACAAGTTCACCTGTGCCTGTACCCCGGTGAAGTGCTGGCCCTGATGGGCGAAAACGGTGCCGGAAAATCCACCCTCATGAAAGTGCTGGTGGGGGCCTACCAGCCCACCGAAGGCCAGATTTTCATGGATGGCAAACCTGTCCACATGAAAAACCCTTCTGCTGCACGCAGCATGGGCGTTCACCTGATCTATCAGGAACCCAACCTTGCCGAGCAGATGCGGGTCTACGAAAACATCTTCATGGGCGCAGAAAAAACCCGCTTTGGCCTGCTCAGCCGTGAAGAGATGCGGCGCATCACCAGAGGGGTCTTGCAACAACTCGGGGCCAGCTTTGGACCGGACACGGTGGTGGAAACCCTCTCCAGAGCAGAAGGCCAACTGGTGGAAATTGCCCGGGCTCTGGCTTTCAAGCCCCGCGTGCTGGTGCTGGACGAGCCCACCGCAGCCCTCAGTGAACACGAAACCCAGAGACTCTTCGAAACCATCCACAAGTTGCGCGAACAGGGCATCGGCATCGTGTACATCACCCACCGCATGGCGGAGGTTTACACCCTCGCAGACCGCATCAGTGTGCTCAGGAACGGTCAACTGGTGGGTACCCTGCAACACCGCAGACCCCAAGAAAACACGTCCAGCATGGATCCCAGACGGGCCAGCATCAACGCTGAGCGCCTGATCAACATGATGCTCGGGCAGGCCCTCAATGAATTTCAGAAACCCGCTTCTCTGCCCATCCACCGCAAAACCGTGTTGGAACTGCGTGGCGTGACAGACGGCCAGAAAATCAAGCCCCTTTCGATGGTGTTGCGGGCCGGAGAGATTGTGGCCCTGACTGGACTGGTGGGCTCTGGGCGCACCGAACTGGCACGTCTTCTGGCCGGAATTTCCCCCATCAAACAGGGAAAACTCTGGTTGGAGGAGGCCCTTTTAAGCCTCCGTTCTCCCAGAGACGCCGTGCAGGCAGGCATTGTGTACGCTCCGGAAGATCGGGTGAACCACGGCCTGTTCTCCAACATGACTGTCGCTGAAAACATCTCTGCCGGGGTGCTGGAAAAGCATTCCAGACTGGGTTTTCTGAACACACCCGGCATTGGCAAAGAGGTGAAAGACGCCCTCAGCCAGATGAATTTGCGGCTTTCCAGCGTTCGGCAACCGGCCTCCAGTCTGTCCGGTGGCAACCAGCAAAAACTGCTGCTGGCACGCTATCTGGCCCTCAAACCCAAGGTGCTGATTCTGGATGAGCCCACCTCTGGCATCGATGTGGCCGCCAGAGCCGAACTGTACCGCACCCTCTCCGCTCTGGCCCAGCAAGGGGTGAGCATCCTGTTCATCACCTCCGAGTTGGCAGAGGTGGCCCGCATTGCAGACCGCGTGCTGGTGCTGCGTGACGGGGAACTGATGGGGGAAATCGATCCTTTGCGTGGCGAGGTGATCAGTCAGGAGCACATCATGGAATTTGCCACCGGACTGGTCAAATTCACCCCCGAGGACTGGAAGAAACGGCATCCCCTGTGAGCCTCCTTTTGCCTTGTGGCGTTCCTGCAAAAGGAACGCAATTTGCACTGCCCATGCAGGCAAGATCCCGCAAAGATCGGGTAGAATCTGAAGGAACAGGCTATGGCAACGATTGAAGATGTGGCAAGAGAAGCCGGGGTGTCCCCCAGTACAGTGTCCAGAGCGCTGAGCCGTCCGGACATGGTGTCTCAGGAAACCCGAGACCGCATCCTTGCGATTGCCCACCAGCTTGGCTATCAGGCCATTCAGCAAGCCAGACAGGCCAGACAGCAGGCATCCACCTCGATTGCCCTGCTGGTCACCGATCTGGAAAACCCTTTTTTTGCAACGCTGGCCAAAGGGGTGCAGGCGGTTGCCGACCAGCACGGCTGCAATGTGCTGCTGTACAACACCGAAGAAGACGAGATCAAAGAAGACCGTTACCTGAAACTGGCTTTGCAACAAAAAATTCAGGGACTCCTGATCGTGCCCACTCGGGGTACAGCTTCCCGTCTGAAAGAACTGGATGACCTGCCCACCGTGGAACTGGACTGCGCTTCAGGATACGCCGGAGTGGGTCAGGTCCTTGCGGAAAACGTGCGTGGCACGGTGCTGGCCACCGACCACTTGATCCAGTTGGGCCACAAACGCATCGGCTTCATCGGAGGACACCCCGAGGTGTCCAGCACCCGCGAGCGGCTGGAAGGCTACAACCAGGCGATGGCTCTGGCCGGTCTGGTGCGCGATCCCCGCTGGGTCGACTATGGTTACGGGCTGGAATCTGGCGCAGAGGAAGTGACCCGCAAATTGATGTCTTTGCCTCCTCAAGACCGTCCCACCGCACTTTTTGTCAGCAACGCAGACATGATGATCGGCACCCTGACCGCCTTGCGCTCACTGGGGTTGCAAGTCGCGCAGGACGTGTCTCTGGTGGGCTTTGATGATCCACCTTGGGCCAAAGTGATGCAGCCTCCCCTGACGGTGGTCGCCCAGTCGCCTTTTGAGATGGGAAGGGTGGCATGCGGCATCTTGATGCAGAACGTCCAGAGGGAATTTGTGCTTCCCCCTCTGAACATCCGTTTGCCCACCCACCTGATTGTGCGTGGATCAACCGCCAGACCGCGCTGAACCCAGCTTTTCCAACCATTTCTCCTCTGCTCTGGGTCCAGAGCAGGGGTTTTGTTTTGCTTGCCTCTGCAATTTGGGCTTGCAGCAAGTTTGCTGCAAGTTGTTGCTATCTTGCAGAGCTTGTGTCAGAATGGCCTCAAAGCAAACTGCTGCCACCCTGTGCTGTGGTGTCGTTGACCCATGGCGAAACATTCCCACAATCCTGCCTCTGTGTTGCCGTGATCGGTTCACCGCAACAGAGCCCCCCTGTTCCCCGAGGACCCCATGACACACCCTGAACCCATGCTGGACATGCAAGACATCTCCAAACGCTTCGGCAACTTCTACGCCCTGAAAGGGGTTCAGTTGCAGGCCTATCCCGGTGAAGTGCTGGCCCTGATGGGCGAGAACGGTGCCGGAAAATCCACCCTCATGAAAATCCTTGCAGGGGTGTACCAGAGCGACTCGGGCAGCATCAAAGTGGAAGGCAAAGTCACCCACATCAAAAACCCGGTGCAGGCCCGCAAAGAAGGCATCAACCTGATTTATCAGGAGCTCAGCATCGGGATTCACCTGAATGTCGCCGAGAATGTGTTCATGGGTTCACAGCCCACCAACAGCCTTGGTTTTGTGGATTTCCGCCGCATGCATCAGGAAACCCAGAAGGTGCTGGACAAGCTCGGGGCCAGGTTCACCCCGGACACGCCGGCCAGTGAACTGTCCATTGCAGAGCAACAACTGGTGGAAATTGCACGTGCCCTCATCCACAAGAGCAAAGTGCTGATCATGGACGAACCCACCGCTGCACTCAGCGACCGGGAAACCGAAAAACTGTTTGCCCTGATCCGCCAGCTCAAATCCGAAGGCATCGCCATCATTTACATCTCCCACCGCATGCCCGAGGTGTACGCCCTTGCAGACCGGGTCAGCGTGATCCGCGACGGAACTTACGTGGGAACCCTGATGCGCAGCGAAATCGACCCAGACCGCATTGTGCGCATGATGGTGGGCCGCGACATCACCGACTTCTACACCCGCCAAAAGCAACACCAGCATGGCGAGGTGGTCATGAAAGTCGAGAACCTTTCGGCCAAAGGGGTGCTGAAACCCTGCTCCTTTGAAGTCAAAGCCGGAGAAATCCTCGGGCTGGCTGGCGTGGTGGGGGCCGGACGCACCGAACTGGCCCGCCTGATCTTCGGGGCCGATCCCAAATCCTCTGGAGAGATTTACCTGCAAGGCAAAAAGCTGCGCATCCGTTCTCCACAAGACGCCATTCAGGCCGGAATCGGCTACCTGCCAGAGGACCGCAAAGCACAGGGGTTGTTCTTGCAGATGTCGGCTCTGGAAAACATCAGCATGAATGTGATGCACCAGAACAGCCGTCTGGGCCTCCTGAACCACGCTGCACTGGAAAAACTGACCCGCGATGCCATCAGCAACATGAACCTCAAGGTCAAAAATTCCAGCGATCTGGCGGTGGACCTCTCGGGGGGCAACCAGCAAAAACTCCTGCTGGCCCGCTGGCTGGAAATCAAACCCAAAGTGCTGATTCTGGATGAGCCCACCAGAGGCGTAGACGTGGGTGCCAAGAGCGAAATTTACCGCTTGATCGGTGAATTGGCCGCTCAGGGCGTGGCCGTGATCTGCATCTCCAGCGAACTTCCCGAGGTGATGGGCCTCTCAGACCGGGTCATCGTCATGCGAGAACGTGAAATTGCCGGTGAGGTGGTCGGGGCACAAATCGAGCAGGACAGCATCATGCGACTGGCCACAGGTGCCGAAACAGTGGCCGCTGCGATCTGAAATCCGTATCCAAAAGCTCTCCCTTTGAAAAGAGGGAGGGCTTTTCGTTGTGGTACCCAACATGGAAAACAAAAGCAGAAGGCTTAGACCTCAGACCTCTTCGGAAAGCCGGGCCACCCGATTGAACCCCGAGTGGATCTGTTCCAGCACCGTCATGATGTCCAGGTGGATGCTGCTGGATTCTCTGGATTCGCTTTTCTCGGAAAGCCGGTGCAAGTGGGAAAGGCGCTGCTCAATGAGTTTATCTTCGAAGGCGTTTTCATCCTGCACAAGGTTTTTGCGTTGCCCCAGAGAAGTCACACACACCGTGATGTGCTCTTGCAGTTCGCTGGCGCTTTCCAGCAGTTCTTTTTCCCCTTCGGTGGAGAATTTGCGTCCATGTTTCTCCAGTTTGCGGGGTTGGCGCACCAGACGTTTGCAAAGGTCTGCAATGGCCTCCAGTTCATTGACCGCCAGCAACAACGCGGAAAGTTTTTCATCGTCATAACGGGGGGTCAGTTTCCCGAGGGTGATCACCACGGTGTTCACCAGACGGTCAATGTGTTTTTCTCCGGCTTCCACCATTTCGAAGGTGTCCTTGCCTTGCAAACGCATGATCGCCGTTCCATACAGGTCCTCCACACGTTCAGCGATGTGGACCACTTCACGGTAAGCCATGCCATACACCAGTTCTGGGGTGCGGGTGTCGGTCTTTCCTGTCAGGTATTTGGGGGCGTGGGGATCGGGCGGGGTGGGAATGAAGTGCTCCAGAGCCCGCACAATCGGGGTGAGGAAGGGAACCACCAGCAACAGCACTGCCACATTGAACAGGGTGTGGGCATTGGCCACAAACCGCACCGGATTTTCAGAGAGCAGCTTGATCCAACCGGTGACCTGCACAGCAAAAACCACCACCAGAGCCCCAATCAGGACTTTCAAAACGAAATGCCCGATGGCCGCCCTTTTGGAGTCCACATTGCTTTTCAGGCTGGCCGTCACTGCAGAAACGGTGGTTCCGATGTTGGCACCCACAATCAGGGCAAGGCTCTGGATTTCGGTGATCAGACCCCCACTCAGGAAAGCCAGACCCAGCGTGGCGGTGGCATTGCTGCTCTGGAGCAACACCGCAGCCAGAAACACCCCAAACAGGGTGAGCGTCAGGGGATGGTCTGCCAGCAGGTCAATGATCTGACGGGCCAGAGGGTTGTTTTTGAGGGGTTCCAGAGAATCCATCAACAAATCCAGACCCAGAAAAAGCAACCCAAATCCCAACAGGGCCTGCCCGACGTGTCCACCCAGAAAGCGTTTGCTGCTGAAAAGCAAACTGGCAGCAATCAGGGGGTACTGGATGTTGTCGAGGTTCAGGGCCAGCAACTGCACCGTGAGGGTCCCTCCAATGCCAGCAGCAAGGGCCACCACCAGCGCCTGACGGAGTTTCAGAATGCCTGCATTGACAAATTCAACGGTCAGCAAGGTGATCATGGTGCCTGATTGGGCCACTGCGGTCACCCCGGTTCCCACCAGAGCAGCCCCAAATGTGGAACGGGTCACTCTGGCCAACGCACGGCGCATGCCTTTTCCCAGCAGGGCTTGCAAACTGTTGCCTGCCAGAGAGACCCCAAACAAAAACAATGCCAGTCCAGTCAACAACAAAAACATGGTCTGATGGTACGGTTTTCTGGATGGAGGTTCTGTAAGCGTTCAGCGGTTCTCATTGTTCTTGCAGCATCCGCACCGAGTAGTTGCTGAGGATCACCTTGAGTTTGCCCTCAAAAACACCTTTTTGCAGGGTTCCGGTCAAGTGCGCTTTGACCTCGGTGCCAGCGCTCCATCCCGCCCCAAAAAGTTTGTATTCTTTGCCCAGCACCTGCGCTTTGCTCTGAAAAGAGGTGCCTGCACCTGCTCCCTGAGACAGGGTCAAATTGAAATCCAGAGCCTCTCTGGACTGGATCGCAAAACCCGAGACATCGTAATTGTTGCTCCCCGAGAGGTTGTAAAAGACACCCCTCACCTGCAAATCCTGATCCCGGACCACCAAGACCATCCGGTAGTCGGCAGAGGTGAAGGTCCCTTTGCCTTGCCCATTGAGCACGTACGTCTGGTAGGTGTGTTTTTCGGGTTCGCTCTGGACGTTTTTGACCGGGGCATTCACGAAAACCGGAGCACAACCAGAGAGCAGCACAACAACAGGCACGAGGGGTCGCATGGGAACACCATACCAGCCAGAAACCCACTTTCCATGAAAACAAAAATGATAAATGACTCAGAAAAATCCCAATGGTTCTTTGAATGGCACTGCAAGAGAAACAACAGAACCCAAAATCAGATTTGCTACACTGTGAACACTTGAAAGCAGGTTGATTGCATGTCCTCAATGTCCTCAAATGAATCCCATCCCACCCGCATCTTGATCGTTGAGGACAGTCCCACCGACACCGACATCCTGAAACGACACCTCAAACGCTGGAGCCCCTCTGAATTGCACATCACCTCTGTGTCTTATGGGAAGGAAGGCTTGCAGGCCTTTTCAAACGATCCGGCACCCGAATTGGTGTTTCTGGATCTGGATTTGCCCGACATGACCGGACTGGACTTCCTCAATGCTTTTCCAGAGCACCACAAACCGCCTGCGGTGATCATCCTGACCGGCAGTGGCGATGAGAACTCTGCTGTGAAAGCCATGAAAGCCGGGGCTCTGGATTATCTGGTCAAAGGCAACCTGTCGGTGCAAACCCTGCAGAAAACCATTCAGAATGCCACCGACAAGCACCGTCTGCAGAAAGAACTGCACCTGACCCGCAGGCAATTGGAGTCCCTGATCCAGCAGTCCCCGATTGGAATGGCCCTGCTGGATCGGGACTTGACCGTCAGGCAGGCCAATCAGGTGTTCATTGCTGCCACGGGGTATCCCGATGTGCAATCGGCCCACCTGAGTTTGCATGACCTTTCAAACGACCTGATGCAGGGTCTGTGCCAACTGGGCAAGCAGGTGGTGGAAACCCAGAAAAGCATCAAAGCCGAGCTGGAAACCCGCAACATGTTCTGGAAAGTGCAGATTTACCCGGCCGCTTTTGATCAGGGAAGGGTGCAATGGGTGGGCCTGTCGCTGGAAGACATCAGCGAACGCAAGCACGCAGAGAAACGCCTTTCACACCTGCATGCCACCCAGAAACGCTTTGTGGCAGATGCCGCCCACGAACTGCGCAACCCCCTCACCACCATTCAGGGCAACCTCGACATTCTGGTGCGCCACCAGAGCATCCCTGAGGCAGACCGTCAGGACATCATCTCCGATGTGCAACGCGAAGCCAACCGCCTCGGACGTCTGGTGAACGACATGCTGACCCTTGCCCGTGGAGACAGTGGAGCCATCGTGCAGGAGGAGCCGGTCGAGCTTCACACTTTGCTGCTGGACAGCTGGCAGGATTTTGTGCGCAGCCGCAAATCCCACCGTTTCCAGTTGCAAAGCGTCGAGCCTGCATGGGTGCTGGGCGACCATGACCGCCTCAAACAACTGCTCCTGATCCTGCTGGACAATGCGGTGAAATACACCCCCTCTGGTGGAACCATCACCCTTGGACTGAAAAACACCCCTGACGGGGTGCATTGGGTGGTGCAGGATTCCGGCATCGGGATCAGTGAAGCAGACCTGAAACGGGTGTTTGAGCGGTTCTTCCGCTCCGATCCTTCGCGCCAGAGCACCGGGGATCCCGGCGGAACCGGCCTCGGGCTGTCCATTGCCCAGTGGATTGTGGAGCAACACCACGGGGTGATCCATCTGGACAGCACCATTGGCAAGGGAACCACCGTGACTGTGATGTTGCCTTCCCATCCGCCTGTGGACTTTAAAGATTGAGCTGTTCTGGAGCAACCAGATGGAAAATCACTGCTTGGGAGGGGTCTCGTTGAGCACCAACCAGTACATCCCGAGTTGCAGGGTGGCTTCCATGAAGCGTTCAAAATCCACAGGTTTGCGCACGTAACTGTTGGCCCCAAGTGCATAACTGGCCAACAGGTCTTCTTCGTGTTTGCTGCTGGTCAGCACCACCACGGGAATGTGCATGGTGATTGGGTTTTTGCGGATGTCCTCAAGGACTTCCAGGCCACCCACTTTGGGCAGTTTGAGGTCCAGCAAAATCAGGTCTGGCACTTCTTCGGGGTTGCGGTTCTGGTGCTCACCTCGGGCATGGAGGTAGTCGAGGGCTTCTTCACCATCGCGCACCACCACCACCTCGTTGGCCAGTCGGCTTTTTCTGAACGCCCTGAGGGTGAGGATTTCATCGTCTTCGTTGTCTTCAACCAGCAGCACCACTTTTCGCATTTCTCTTCTCTCCCAAATTGTTGTTTCCAGAGTACGAACATCTAGGTCCCATCGCAATTGCCTGTGATCAAAAGGGATTTCCCCTGAAGAAGACAACCTCCAGCCTTTGCCTGTTGCTTTGCAACACTCCAAAAAGTGTAGCAGCATTTTCTGTTTTGGATTCAGCGACCTTGCCAGAGACCCAGGGTCAGCGCAAAGTCTGACTTTTGGCATGTCACTTGAAAAAGCGTTCAGCGATCAGCCCTCAGCTTTCAGCAAAAAGCTCACCAAAAGGCTTTTGCAAACAGCAAAACAAAAAGCCACAAACGGAAAGCCACTCAGACTTTCCGTTCAACAGGCAGCCAGAAAACTGTCCTTATTGCTGACGGCTGATCGCTGACGGCTGATGGCTCTTGGTGTTGGCATGGCCTGACAGCAATTTTGCGCTTACCCTTGCCAGAGACCAAACAGGGCAGGCTTCCTTCAAGCATCCTCCTCGAAACTCACTCCAATTCCTACAGGTGACAGAGGAAACAACCTCTGGATGGAAAAAGATGTTTCATGTGAAACACCTGCACCTGTCACATTGTTGCTTTTGTTACAATTCGGTCTTCAGATTGTCCTGTGTTTTGAGATCCCTTCAGAAAGCACAGCATTTCATGAACAAACTGAATTGCAACTGAAGCCAGCACCGTTTAAGATTCATGCATGGATCGGCCACCTCTGGAGACGACATGAAACACTTCTACGTGATCGAAGAACGCACCATGACGGTGATCCTTGCCCAGAGTGCATTGCAAGCCCTTGAGCATTATGCCGTCACCCATGGCTGGCGTTTGCCTTCCGACACCTTGCGTCTGGTGAAACCCGGACACTGGCAGGCCTTCGGAGGGGAAATTCAGGTGTACGATGAAGCCCCCAGCAACGTGCCTCAGCGCTGATCCTGCAAAACTCGGGCGTAACCTTCAGGGTCGGTGGCCCCTTCGGTGTTGATCAGCAAGATCCGCTGACCCTGCACCTGTTCCCAGAGGGCTGGATGTTGATCTTTCAAGCACAAGAGACCAGCCAATCCAGCTGCTCCACTTTCGCCTGAGACCACCCCATCTCGGGCGAGCAAACGCATGGCCTGACGGGTCCAATCGTCTGTCAGGCCCACAGTCACACTGAGCCCTTTTTGCAGCAACGGCCACGCCAGAGGGGAAATGTTTCCACAGTTGAGGCCCGCCATGATGGACGGATGGGGACCGGGAACCTCTGTGGGGGTGCCTGCTTGCAAAGAACGCAACACGCATGCAGCGGAAAGGGGTTCTGTGCCCACCACTCGGGTTTGAAAGCCCTGCTGTCGGTAATGTTGCACCACCGCAGCCGCCAGAGAGCCCACCCCCATCTGAACCGACACCACGTCTGGCTCGGGTTCTTGCAGGTCAGCGAGTTGAGCAGAAACCTCTGCAAAAATGGTGCTGTACCCCTCCACCACCCATGCTGGAACGCGGGTGTAGCTGTCCCAACTGGTGTCGCTGATCACGATGTGCTGGGGTCCGGCCAGCAACGCAGCCTCCTCCACCGCCACATCATAGGAACCCGAGACCTGTTGCAAGGTGGCTCCTTCAGACAGGATGGCTTCCTGCCGGGCTGCTGCCATGTCCTCTGGAACCAGAATGTGCGCCTGAAGCCCGAGCCAGCGGGCCATTCGGGCCACGGCGCGGCCATGGTTTCCATCGGTGGCAGCGACCAATGTGAGGGGCAGGTGTTCAGAAAGCTGGCTGGAAAGCTCTGATAAGCTGGCCCAGTCCTGAAAAGGACCAAATCGGGCTTGCAACTCCTGCACCGTTGCCCACGCTGCCCCGAGGATCTTGTAGGCAGGAAGGCCCAGACGGTTCTGTTCGTCTTTCACCCACACCTGCTGGACCCCGAGCCTTTCAGCCACCAGAGGGACTGATCTGAGTGGGGTGGGCTGGTATCCCGGCAATTTCTGGTGAAAAGCCAGCACAGATCGGGTGTCTCTGGGTTCAAACCAACCGGGATTGCTCTGGAAGTGGACATCGGACCCGCTCACTGGCAGAACCCCCGGATGGTTTCGGTGAGCACCTCACAGCAAAGCTGGACGGATTTCAGATCCACCCACTCTTCAAGGGCATGGGCACCCGAGCCGGACGGACCAAAAACCACTGTGGGAATCCCTTTGCTTTGCAGCAAAGCAGACTCCATCCAGAAGGTCATGCCTGTGGTTTTGGGCACCTCACCCAGCACAGCAGCGGCTTTTTCACGCAGCAAGTCCACAAAGGGATGGTTGGAGGGCACCTCGAAGGCATCTCGAAACAAGCCTGAAGAAAAGTCGAGGGTGCCCTCTGGTTTCTGGTTGCACACCTCTTGCAGGAAAGCCTGCATCTCCTGTTCCACATCCTGCAAGGTTTCGCCGGGCAGGGTGCGCCGCTCGATGTGCAGTTCGCAGCGCTCTGGGTAACTGGACAGTTCCTGCCCCCCAGAGATCAGGGAAGCATGCACCGATCCATGACCCAACAGGGGGTGTGGGGCTCGGGTTTGCAGGGTTTTTGCGTAGGTTTCCAGCCCCAACAGCACATGCCCCATGTGCAGAATGGCATCTTTGCCCAGATCGGGACGGGATCCATGGGCAGCTTTGCCGTGCGTGGTGACCTGATGCCAGCTGAATCCCTTGTGGGCCACGCAAAGCTCCAGACCGCTTGGCTCGGTGACGATGGCAGCATCTGCATGAAGATCTTCAAGCAAAGCCTCCAGTCCGATGCTGGCGTATTCTTCATCGGCCACAGCGGTCAAAACCACGTCTCCAGAGAGTCCGAGGTCTCTGGCGTGCAGCAAAGCCACCATGCAGGCAGCAAGACCCCCTTTCATGTCGTAGGTGCCCCGACCATACATCCGGCCTCCTTCAATCTGAGGCACAAAAGGATCTGTCATGCCAGAGGTGCCCACCACATCCATGTGGGCATTGAGCAGCAAGGTTTTTCCACCACCAGAGCCTTTCACAGTCGCCAGCACATTGAAGCGTCCGGGCTGGATTTCCTGCCGGACAGCCTGAATGCCATGCCCTTCAAACCACTGCTGCACAAACCGGGAGATCTCCCCTTCCCCGGCCCCACCCGGCACCAGATCAGGGTTGGTGGAATCGATGGACACAAGTTGAAACAGCAAATCGGTCAGCAGATGGGACTCTGGAGAGGGGTTCATTTCAGTAATATATCACTGATTGGGTTGACCGTTGTCAGTAAACAGTGAACAGCGAAAAAATCTCGCCAGTACATCACACCCCTGTTTGTTTCACCCTTGAAATTGCCGAAGACAGGTTGACGCCTCACAAGTGATCTTGATGAAATATCCTTTACGAGAATTTCTCGCCACCCCATCCCTGCTTTCAATGACAACAAAACCTGATGCTGTGCAGCAAAAGGTTTTGCGCTGTCAACTGTGAATTGTCAACTGTGGACTTCCGTCAAAATCACCCTTCCCACGGCCACGGTCCAGCAGCCACCGCCAGACCCACCGCTCTGGGTCCAGTGTGCACCGCCAGAGCCACACCCACCGGGGCAAGATCGTTCCAGAGGATCGGATGGTGTTCTTTCAGGCGTTCCAGCAGGAGGTTGGCCCCCTCGGTTTCTTCGCCGTAGAGCAAGCCCACACGCAAAGGGGTGCCTTTGCCATGTTTGGAGGTCACCAGAGCAGCAATGCCCTCAATGGCTTTTTCCCATGAGCGGGCACGGCCCACATTGGAATACGTGCCAGTGGCTTTGTCTACGGTGATGATGGGTTTGAGGTTGAGAAGCCCGCCCAGCGTGGCCTGCACCCGACCAATCCGGCCCCCTCTGCGCAAATATTCCAGCGTGTCGATGGTGAAAAACAGCTCGGTTTGCTGGTGCACTTTTTTCATCCAGTCCACAGCAGTAGCCATGGATTGCCCTTTGGATCGGGCCATCATGGCTGCGTGCACTTGAAAAGCCTGCGCTGCCGAAAGCGTTCCAGAGCTGTGCAAAGTCACTTTTTTGGAAATCAGGGACAGGGCTTGCGTGGCCGCATTCAGGCTTCCTGAAAGCCCCTGTGAGATGGTCACGGCCAGCACTTCTGCAGGAGACTGTTCAAACAGTTCACGGAACTGCTCGGGGGTGGGCTGACTTGTGGTGGGGTGGGGCGTACCCTGCCTCAACCTTTTGAAAAAATCGGCTCTGGAGAGGTCAGCGGCCGAAAAAGTCTGGGAACCAAATGAAATCGAAAACGGAGCCACACGCACCCCATTGAGCAACGAAGGAAAACGGTCCAGGCCACCATCGGCGACCACTTCGAAGGGTGCAGCCTGAAGAGGAGATTGCGTCATGGCTTCACTCTACTCTGGCCCCTCAGGGAGGTATGTCCACAAAGACACACTGAAAACACAACAACAGACACAAATGGATCAAAAATGGATCAAAGTGTTTCAGACGGCTCTGGGCCAGAAAAACCCCCCACACCCGATGTGTGGGGGATTCCCGGATAGGAAGGAGTGACGTGTTGTTGGTTTATTCGTGCCAGAGTTCCCAGTGCTCAGGGGCACGCCACAGGCTGGAGAGGATCAGTTCTTTGATGAAGATGAACTCTTTGGGGAGTTTGTCGTACAGCTTCATGAACAGCTCGTCGTGGCCGGTGAGTTCTTTCTGCCATGCGTCGCGGTCCACACTCATGATCTCGTTGAACTGGGCTTCGGAGAAGTCAAGGCCCCTCCAGTCGAGGTCTTCGTAGCGGGGCACCCAGCCGAGGGGGCTTTCCAGACTGGCGGCATGTCCTCTGGCGCGTTCCACGATCCATTTCAGGATGCGCATGTTTTCGCCGAATCCGGGCCACACGAACTTGCCGTTTTCGTCTTTGCGGAACCAGTTGACGTTGAAGATGCGGGGTGGGTTGGGGATGCTGCGTCCGAAGTTCAGCCAGTGGTTGAAGTAGTCGGCCATGTGGTATCCGATGAAGGGCAGCATGGCGAAGGGATCGCGGCGAACTTCTCCAAGGGCACCGAAGGCAGCGGCAGTCATTTCCGAGCCCATGGTGGCTGCGGCGTACACACCGTAGTTCCAGTTGAAGGACTGGTACACCAGAGGCATCACGGTGCTGCGGCGTCCACCGAAGATGAAGGCACTGATCGGCACACCTCTGGGGTTGTCGTACTCAGGGTCAACGGAGGGGCACTGGTTCAGGGGAGCAGTGAAACGGCTGTTGGCGTGGGCGGCTTTGCGGCCACAGTCGGGGGTCCATTCCTGACCGGTCCAGTCGATCAGGTGGGCAGGGGCTTCTTTGGTCAGGCCTTCCCACCACACGTCTCCGTCGTCGGTCAGGGCCACATTGGTGAAGATGGTGTTTTCCTGAATGCTGGCAATGGCGTTGGGGTTGGATTCCACGTTGGTGCCGGGGGCCACACCGAAGAAACCGGCTTCTGGGTTGATGGCGTAGATTTTGCCGTCTGCTGCGGGTTTGATCCAGGCGATGTCATCCCCGACGGTGGTGACTTCCCAGCCTTCTTCCTGGAAGGGTTTGGGGGGAATCAGCATGGCGAAGTTGGTTTTACCGCAGGCACTCGGGAACGCAGCAGCCACGTAGGTTTTTTCGCCGTTGGGGTCTTTGACCCCGAGGATCAGCATGTGCTCGGCCAGCCAGTTTTGTTCTTTGGCCAGCACGGAAGCGATGCGTAAGGCGAAGCATTTTTTGCCGAGGAGGGCGTTTCCACCGTAACCCGAGCCGTAACTCCAGATGGAGCGCTCTTCAGGGAAGTGCACGATGTATTTTTCGGTGTTGCAGGGCCATGGAACATCTTTCTGTCCGGGTTCCAGAGGGGCACCGACAGAGTGCAAGCAGGGCACGAACTCGCCATCACCGAGGGTTTCCAGCACTTTGCGTCCCATGCGGGTCATGATGCGCATGTTGACGGCCACGTAAGGGGAATCGCTCAGTTCCACTCCGATGTGGGAGATGGGTGAGCCGATGGGTCCCATGCTGAAGGGAACCACGTACATGGTGCGGCCCTTCATGCTGCCATCAAACAGGGGGATCAATTTGCGTTTCATTTCGGCAGGGGCCATCCAGTTGTTGGTGGGACCTGCGTCTTTTTTGGCGAAGCTGCAGATGTAGGTGCGGTCTTCCACGCGGGCCACGTCGCTCGGGTGGGAGCGGGCCAGGAAGCTGTTGGGGCGTTTTTCAGGGTTGAGCTTGATGAAGGTTCCGGCTTTGACCATCAGGTCACAGAGGCGGTCATATTCTTCTTGAGAACCGTCGCACCAGTACACTTCGTCTGGTTTGCAAAGGTCCACCATTTCCTGCACCCAGTCGATCAGCTTGCGGTTTTGCACATAGTCTGGCACGCGTAAGTTGGGTTTGACAATCATGGTCAGCTCCTTTATGAGGGGTTTGTGTTCCCTCGACGCCATCAGATTAGACAGACGGGATTACAGACCCATTACTGCATCATAAAGGATTGACTAGACAACTAAAAGACAACCACTTGCGGGGTAACACCCTCTGGAAACCTGAAATCTCAGGTCCTCTGGTGACCCCAAAAAGCTGGAAGCTGCGTTATAACGCAAATCCTACACCTGCCAAATTCAGCCGTAAAGGGACATTCGCAAAAGAAGAATGTCCCATGCTGCACGAGGCCAGAAGTCCCTTTTGTGTTCCAATCCACCAGAGGGGTTCTCTATTGAATATTCCCCGTTGCTGGTCAAATCTCTTGGGAAACAGACGGGCTTGTTGTTGTCGCTGGCTTTCCGCCAAATTTGCTCTGATATGCACCTCAATATACATATGCACAAATCACTGGACAGACGACCCAACTTCAGTAATGCCACGGTAACACACCCTGCCTAACCTGAGAACAACCAGGAGGAAAACCCATGAAAGTGCGCGATGTCATGACGCCGCACCCCATTACGGTGTCGCCAGAAACGTCTGTACCCGAGGCCATGCAACTGATGCAAACCCACGGCTTTCGCCGTTTGCCTGTGGTGGAAGGTGGCGAACTGGTGGGCATCGTGACCGACCGGGACCTCAAAGAAGCCCTGCCTTCCAGTGCCACCACCCTCTCGATCTGGGAAATGAACCACCTGCTCTCCAGACTGCAGGTTGCAGAAGTGATGAGCGAACAGGTCATCACCGTCAAAGCCCAGACCGAACTGGTGCAGGCCGCCGAACTGATGCTCACCCACAAAATTGGGGGGCTTCCAGTGGTCAGCAGCCTCGGGCATGTGATTGGCATCATCACCGTCACCGAAGTGCTGCGTGCCTTTGTGGAGCAGCAACACGCCGCCGACTGAACATCCAGAAAGGAAACCCTACAACATGAAAGTCTTTGAAAGCATGAGCAAAGCCCCGGTGGTCGCCCACCCCTCCATGTCTGCCAGTGAAGCCTGGTACAAGCTGAAGACCAGTGTTCTGCACGTTCTCCCAGTGGTCAGCGATGGTCAGTTGGTGGGCGTCATCAAACTGCAAGACCTCGAAGCCTTCGCCCAGAGGCGCTCCAGTTACCATGCCCCGGAGTTTCTGGTGGGGGAATACCTGCTGGAAGGCTTGCTGGTGGGAGACATCATGCGTCCGCCCACCACCACCGTTCAACCCAAAGACACCCTAGAAAAGGCTGCACAGGAAATGCTCAAGCACAAAATCCTCGGGCTGCCTGTGGTGGATGAGCATGGTCGTCTGGTGGGCGTGATCACCGTGACCGACATGCTGGAAGTGTTTGCCCATCCCCATGTACAGGGGATGGCCGGTTGACCTGTTGAGCTCCGCTTTTGAGACAGGACACCTCAGAATAATCCTGAAAAAAAGGCCCTTGTCAAAAGGGCCTTTCAAGTGAAAGCAGAAAGCAATGCTGTTCACAAACGGCTTTTTCTTCAGTAATGCAGCGGTAATGGCAGGCTTTCATGCTGTAACCACCGACGAACCCACATGATGAATGTCCATGGGGTTTCGCCATTCCCTGAAGCCCCCAAAGGCAACAGGCATTGCAGGAGGCGAACAATGCTGATTCAAGAGCGCATGACCCGAAATCCCATCACCATCACCCCCACCACTCCCGCTCTGGAAGCTGCTGCTCGCCTGAAAGTCAGCAGGCTGCACGTTCTGCCTGTGGTGGAAAACGGCACCCTGCTGGGCGTTCTGAAAGACAAAGACCTCGAAGATGCTGCGGCCCGCAAAGCCCAGGAACAAGGAGATCACCTCCCCTACCTGATCAGCCGCTTTTTGCTGCAGGACCTGCTGGTGAAAGACGTGATGCAGCCCTCCACCGCCACCCTTGAGCCCGCCCAGAGCCTCGGGCAGGCCGCCAAAGCCATGCTGGAACACAACGTGCTGGGTCTGCCTGTGGTGCAAGACGACCAACTGGTCGGGGTGATCACCGTCACCGACCTGCTCTCCTCCCTCGCAGAAACCGACCAGTAAATTCAAACCACAACCATGTTGAAACAGGAAAGGAAACCCCACACCATGCGCAAAACCGCCCTTCTGATGCTGGTCCTCAGCACCACCACCCTGGCTTTCGCTGCCGACCCCAAAGGCAAAGCCACCAATGGCAAAACCCTCTACACCTCCACCTGCCAGATGTGCCACGGCGACAAAGGGCAAGGCATGGTCGGGCCCAAATTGGCTGGAGTGGTTTCCAAGTGGAAATTTGCAGACTTCAAAAAAGCCCTGCAAAAAGGGGTGGGCCCAAGCGGAAAAACCCTGACCCCCACCATGCCCAGATACGAAAAAATGCCTTTCTCTGGAACAGGCAAACCCCCAACGGACCAGCAGATCGCCGATGTGCTGGCGTACATCAAAACCCTGAAGTGACCCAAATTTGATTCACAACCTGTGTGCACAGGTTTGGAATACCGGAGGAAAGAGCATGGAAGAAAAATCACCCAAAGGAACATTGCTGGTGGTGGGCATCCTTGTGCTGACCATCGTCGCCATGTGGTTGCTGGTGTACAGCATCATGTTGAGGCAGGCCTGACATGGACCACCACATGATTGAAAAATACGAGAAGCTGTGGCTGTATGTGGCTTCCGCACTGATCGCCATTCTGGTGCTGGTCACCATTGGCAATGTGGTGAACAGTGCCATCCCATCGGTGGGCAACCACCACGACCACAGCCTGAAAAAAGTGGACCTGACCAATCTGGCGGCCACACCTTTTGCCACCCCCGGACTGAAACAAAACGCCTCTGGCGAGTATGAACTGTACATGCTGTCTCAGGCCTTCATGTTCAACCCGCCAGAAGTGAAAGTGCCTGCAGGCAAACCCATCACCCTGTATGTCACTTCTACCGACGTGCTGCACGGCCTGCAAATCGAAAAAACCAACGTGAACATTGAAGTGCTGCCCGGCGAAGTGGCCAAAGTCACGTACACCTTCAAGAAACCCGGCACCTACCGCGTGGGATGCAATGAATACTGCGGTGTGGGCCACGCCAACATGATGTCCAAATTGATTGTGGAGGAAGCCAAATGACCACCAAAACCTTCACGCCTTCGCAGGACAAGGCCTATGACACCCACCCCGAGAAGAAAATTGCCCTGTATTACACCGTCACGGGTCTGATTTTCCTGCTGGTCGGTGTGCTGATGGGACCTTTGCAAGCCCTGAACTACGCTGGCATCGACATCTACAAGTACATGCCCTTCCTGAAGTCCTACTATCAGGGCCTGACTTTGCACGGCGTGCTGAATGCTCTGGTGTTCACCACCTACTTCATTTGCGGCATCCTGCTGTACATCCCTGCGCGTGACCTGAAACTGCGCCCCAACATGACTTTCGCGTGGTTCACCTACTGGTTGATGAACTTCGGCGTGGTGCTGGCCGCGATTGCCATTCTGGGCAACAACGCTTCGGTGCTGTACACCTTCTATCCTCCCCTGAAAGGTCACCCCCTGTTCTACATCGGCGCTGCACTGCTGGTTGCTTCCAGCCTGCTGGTCGGTGGACAGGTGATCTACATGTGGACCGGCTGGAAGAAAGCCAACCCCGGCAAAATCACCCCTGTCACCGCTTACATGAGTGTCGCCACCTGGTTCATGTGGATTCTGGCCTCTCTGGGCATCGTGGTGGAAGTGGTCTTCTACCTGATCCCCTGGGCTCTGGGTTGGACCCCCGCTGTGGACCCCCTGCTGGCCCGCACCCTGTTCTGGTACACCGGACACCCCATCGTTTACTTCTGGCTGCTGCCTGCTTACGTGAGCTGGTACGCCTTCATCCCCAAACAGGCCGGAGGCAAAATTGTCTCTGAACCCCTTGCCCGTCTGGCTTTCGCCATGTTCCTGCTGGTCAGCGTGCCAGTGGGACTGCACCACCAGTTCACCGACCCCGGCATTTCCAACACCTGGAAACTGATCCAGATGTCCCTGACCTTCGCTGTGGCTGTGCCCAGCATGCTGACCGCCTTCAGTGTGGCTGCCAGCATGGAATACGCTGCACGCCTCAAAGGGGGCAAAGGCCTGACCGGATGGATGGGCAAACTGCCCTGGAATGAGCCCTCTTTCACCGCTCAGGTGCTGGCCATGGTCAGCTTCATCTTTGGTGGAGCAGGTGGGATTGCCAACGCCAGCATGTCTCTGAACTACGTGGTGCACAACACAGCATGGATTCCCGGCCACTTCCACATCACCGTGGGCACCGCCACCACCCTGACCTTCTTCGGCATGACCTTCTGGCTCTTGCCTCACCTGACCGGCAAGAAACTGTTCAACCCGAGACTCGCTCTGGCTTCCAGCTGGTGGTGGTTTGTGGGCATGATGGTCTTCGCTGTGGGCATGCACTGGGAAGGTTTGCTGGGCATCCCCCGCCGTGCACACATCGCTGCCCTGCCCAAAGAGCTTTTGGACCAGTACGCCCAGAATGCCCAGATCCCCATGGCCCTCACCGGAATCAGCGGCATGATCCTGCTTGTGGCCGCCATCATGTACTACACCGTGGTGGCCGGAACCCTGATGCAAGGCAAACGCGACGTGCAAAACGCCCCCGAGATTCCTTTCAGCGAGTCCCTGACCAACGTGGAGACCCGCAAGAGCGTGCGCTTCCTCGACAACCTCTGGTTGCTGTTTGCAGTGGCTTTCGTGATCGTGCTGGGTGCTTACGGACCCATCCTGTGGGGCATGATTTCTGACCCCAATTTGGTGCCCGGAATGCGACTCTGGTGAACCTCAAGAACCTGAAAACCCCTCTGAATTTCAGGGGGGTTTTTGCTTTATTGCATTTGACAGTTGATGGGTGGGGGGCTGGTCAATCGGGTTTGAGGGTTTTTTGCAACTGCTCCACCACCAGTTTGGCGGCCAGAGGCCCACGGATCCGACCAAATGGATGGTAATCCAGAAAGTACACCTGCTGCTGTTTGCTGACCGGCAAAGCTTTGAGGAGGGGCTGATTGAACCAGTCCTGACGGGCAGCCTCGGGGGTGTTTTTGCCTGCAGACAGCACCAGCACAGCATCTGGTTTGAGGGCACCAATGCCTTCCAGAGACAGGGTGGGCTGGTTGTTGGGCGCTGCCACCAGTTTCACCCCGAGGTCTTCAAGCACCCCGGCAGTGTAATCGTTGCCTGAAAGCACTGTGAAGGTGTTGTTGACAGCGAAACCACTGTTCCAGGCCACCATGAAGCGTTTGCTTTTCACCAGAGGCTGCACCGCTTTGCGGGCTTGCGCGATGTATTTGCGGTAACCATTGAGGGTTTGCGCTGCCTGCAATTCACGGCCCACGGCTCGGGCAAGCAAGGGAAGGGTGCGTTTCCACTCGTTGCGTCCGGTCCCCGAAAACAGCATGGTGGGCGCAATCTGACTGAGCTGGTTGTACACCCCAGAGGCGAAAGTCTCCCCAACAATCAGATCGGGTTTCAGGGCCATCAGGACCTCCAGATTGGGGTTGAAACGGTCACCGACATTGACGGGTGCAGAGGTCACCCATTTGCCCAGGTATTTGATCTGTTTGAGGGGTTCACCAAAGTTGGTGACTTCCAGTTGAGCGGCTTCCCCATAACCCACAGGTTGCACCCCCAAGGAAAGCAACAGGTCCAGAGCATGGGGACCCAGAGCAACAATGCGCTTCGGGGTTTTGTCGAGGTTGACGGTTCCAGCATCGTGCTTGAAGGTGGCTGCACTGGAAAAACCAGAGAGCAAAGCGAAGGTCACAGACAGTTGAAGTTTCACAATTATTGATAATACTAAATCGTTATCAATTTTCAAGATCAAAAAACCCCATGTGTAAGCATGGGGTTCTGAACGTGCGGACCGAATTCAGGCCACAGTGTTTTGTTCAGGGTTGCAGTCTGCCAGATCCATGAAAAACTCGGGGCACTGTCCAGTCGGTGTGAACGGACAGTTGTGGGTCATTTCGGACTCGGTGGGGGCATCCTCGTGTTTGCGTTTGCAAATGGCCTCGCCGTCTTTGATGCGTTGCGCCAGAGCCACCGTGTCCTGCATGGGGGTGTCTTGCAGTTCGTTTTTCAGGAAATGAATGAAACGGCGGTAGTGCTCGATGGCAGAATAACGGTCCTCTACGACAGACAGGCAGGTCATCAGCTTCTGGTGGTAATTCTCACCGATGAAGGGATCGGATTTGAGGGCACGGAACAGGGCATGCACGGTGTCTTCGCACTGGCCTTCGTGGCAGTACAGCATGGAGAGTTCCAGCAAAGCACGCACATACGCGGTTTTGTGTTCCTCTCTGGCCTGCTGGACCCACTCGTGGTCCATGCCGTCCAGATAATTGCCGGTGTAAAAAGACAGGGCCTTTTGCAATTCCTGCAAACGCTCTCTGCCAGAGCAGTGCTCAGCCTGAGAAAGGTGCACGTAGAAGCGGTACAGGTCGCTGCTTTGCAGGACCTCTCTGGAAATCTGGTAACGCCCGTACTGCTCTTTGATGCCATCTGGAGCACCCAGAGCGGTGCGGATCCGGTGCAGGGTGACCCGGAAACGGTTGTTGACCTGAGGGGATTCTTCCTCATCCCAGAGGTCGTGCAGGATTTCCGCTTTGCTGCGTCCCTCCACAAAGGAGAGCAAGTAGAACAGCAGCGCACGGGCAGGTTCGGAGTGGAACTGGGCTTCCTGACCGTCCAGTTGAACTTGAATCTGACCTAGGGTACGGATTTTGAGGGTGTTCATGTGCACTCCTGAGCAGCAAAGTGATGGTCCGAACAAACGGCTTTGGTTAAAAGCATGGTGTGGACAGCCCATTACCAACCCATTACTGAAGCGAAACTGGACGGGTCGGTAATGACATGGTAACACCCATGCGTACATTGGAAATAGGCTAAATGCCCTGATGGAGGCCCATACCATGCTGAACACAGTCCTTGTGCCCATCGACAATGATGCATGCAGTGAATTTTGCGTGCATTATGCTTTTGATCTGGCCCGACTGCTGGGCAGCCAGGTGGTGATCTTGCATGTGGCCCGCAACAGAGACCGCGTTGAGGCAGGCAAAGCCCTGCTGGAACGCCTCGGGCAGGGAGGTCGTTTTCCAGCCAAACGGATTTTGATGGAATCCGATCAGGTGGCCGACACCATCTTGCAGGTGGCCGACAAACACCGCGCAGACCTGCTGTTGCTTGGGCGGTGCATGGGCGATGTGCTGGTCACCCGAGAAGGCATCCGGGAACAGCTTCTGGAAAAAAGCCCCATTCCGGTGCAGGTGGTTCCCATCAACATGCGGCACAAACGCAGTTTTCTGGACCGTTTCCAACCTGGTCTTTAAAACATTTGACAGAATAAAAGATTGTCTCGTTGGAAGGGTTTCTTGAAACAGAAGGAATTGTTGACGCCTTCTGTTTCACTGAACAAACGCTGTAAAACCCAGAAAAGCGAAAGGCCCCTGAGTGACCAGAGGCCTTTTTGTTCATTTCCTTCTCTGGGAGGAGCCGTCTGAATCCTCCCCGTTCACGGATCAATGCTGTCAAGCAAATGCTGCTACAGTCACCACAGTCAGAGGTGCTGTTCAAAAGAAAGGGACGCAACTTCCATCCGCCCTGACCATGGCACCATGGCAGGGGCATCCAGAGTGAGCATGTACCCCTTGTTCCTCAGGGCACGGATGTTGAGGTGGCTGCCCACCTGACGGAGTTTTCGTCTCAGACAGGAAAGTCTGGCTTCCAGACTGTTGGATTGTGGAGATGGAGCGCCATAAATCTGGTATTCCAGCACATCCCTCTGGATCAAACGGTCGGGATTTTGCAAGAAGTACTCCAGCAATCGGGTTTCATGCTCCGTCACCAGCACATAACCCTTTTCCGTGCTGAGACGGCATTTCTGCACATCAAGCAAAGTTCTTCCATGGTAAATCACCCTGCTACCAGCATGAACGCGACGCAGCAAAATGCTGACCCGAGCAACCAGTTCCTCTGGATGGCAGGAGGCATCCAGAAAGTCATCTGCACCATTGGCCAGACACCAGATGCGCTGAACCGCAGGGGTCCCCGATCCCATGACCAGCACTGGAACATTCCACTCTGGTTTGAGGTCATGCAACAGGTACAAACCATTTCCATCTGGCAGATCAAGGCTGAGCACCAGCAAATCTGGCCGTCCATAAATCAGTCCCTGCAGCAATTCACCCAGCGAAGAAAAGCTTCGCACCTGATGCCCCTGATGCTGGAGGCAGGCACACAACGGTCCTTGCAAATCGAGATTGTGCTCAACCACCCAGATGGTCCAGGGCACACAACCGTTTGAAAAGTGGGGTGTTGTGGTCATGCAAATTCCTCCTGTGCTTGGGGTTTAAGGGTGTCAAAAGCCACCTGAGTGCAACTCAGGTTGGGCCTTTGATTGTTTTCTGAAATCAGTCTATGGAGATGGCTGACTTGAAACTGACAGCCTCTGAATTTTCTTCATCAAACCACCTCTTTTGGACACTTTTTGAACCCTTCCAGCCTTTGTAAATAAACTACATTTAATATACATATTTTAAAAACCCTTCTGGAACACTGTTTTTTTTGACTCTCTTCAGCTTGGATTCAGGATTCAGTCAGCTTCATGTAAGTCTCAGTTTCTATACTCCGCATCTCAGTACCCGACAAGTTTGGGGAACAACAGGTGAAGGCCTTCCAGTAAAGCCTGCAATGGCTTCCTGAATAACTCCAGCAGTAGAGAAATCCCCACCCGGAAGACACTCCGAGCCAGTCGACCATGCTTCTTTTTCGGAATAAGCACCCTTTCGCCCAGTTTCACCGCCCACACAAACACCACTGCCAGTAGGCATACCAAGCGTTCCAGATGCCGAGCATCCGTCATGTGGGTGTTCTCCAGCCGAAAACCCAGAGACTTGAGGTTCTTGAAAAGACATTCAATCCGGAACCTTTTCAAATAACG